>JBBDHW010000017.1 GCA_040880805.1 Acidimicrobiia bacterium
GCGGCTCACCGATGGGTGAACGAACGACGCCGCAAGCCAGGCTGAGGTGGTAGGCCTATGCGACGTCGACCATGCGCACCGCCGCGGTCGACGGCGCCGGGACCGGTTCACCGCGTCGACGTCTGCGGTTCCGGCCCGCCCCTTCGATACTCTGCGAGCAGGAGGATCCTCATGCTCACGGAGATCGACCACGTCGCGATCGCGGTCAACGACCTCGAGGCTGCGATCGACTACTACCAGCGCGCGTACGGGGTGGAGGTCGAGCACCGTGAGGTGGTCGAGCGCGACGGGGTGGAGGAGGCGCTGCTACGGGTGGCCGACTCCTACGTGCAGCTCCTCACGCCGGTCCGCGACGACTCCACGGTGGCCAAGTACCTCGAGCGCAAGGGCGAAGGGCTGCACCACGTCGGGTACCGGGTCGCGTCGTGCGCAGACGCACTCGACCGGCTCAAGGCCGAGGGTTTCCAGGTGATCGACGAGGAGCCGCGCCCCGGGAGCCGCGGCACCACGGTCGCGTTCGTGCACCCGAAGGGCGCCTTCGGCACGCTCATCGAGCTCGTCGAGGAGCCGTCCGAATCCTGATCCGGTTATCCTCGGACGCGTGCCCGCTGCCGAAGACGAAGACATCCAGAGCACTGCCGAGGCGGAGGCGTTGCACGGCGACGAAGCCCCGTCCGACAGCGCCACGCCCCACCCCATCGAGGAGCGCCTCGTCGAGCTCGCCGAGCTCCGTGAGCAGGCCCTCCACGCCGGCAGCGCGGCGGCGGTCGAGCGCCAGCACCAGCGCGGGAAGCTCACCGCGCGCGAGCGCATCGATCTGCTCCTCGATCCCGGCACGTTCGTCGAGCTCGACATGCTCGCCCGTCACCGCGCACACGGGTTCGGGATCGAGAACACGCGCCCACTCACCGATGGTGTCGTAACCGGATGGGGTTCGGTCGACGGGCGCAAAGTGTTCGTGTTCAGCCAGGACTTCACGGTGTTCGGCGGCGCGCTCGGCGAGGTGTTCGCCGAGAAGATCCACAAGGTGATGGACCTCGCCGAGTCGGTGGGCGCGCCCGTCGTCGGGCTCAACGACGGCGCCGGCGCGCGCATCCAAGAAGGTGTGGTCTCACTCGACGCGTACGGCGGAATCTTCTCGCGCAACGTGAAGGCGTCGGGCGTGATCCCGCAGATCAGCGTGATCCTGGGCCCGTGCGCCGGCGGCGCGGTGTACTCGCCCGCGCTCACCGACTTCGTCGTGATGGTCAAGGGAACCTCGCACATGTTCATCACCGGGCCCGACGTGGTGAAGACCGTCACCGGCGAAGACGTCACGCAGGAGCAGCTCGGTGGCGCGCTCACGCACGCGTCGAAGTCGGGCGTCGCCGCGTTCGTCTGCGACGACGAGCGGGCTGCGCTCGCACAGGTGCGCTACCTGCTCTCCTTCCTGCCGGCGAACAACCTGGAGGATCCGCCCTATTCCGAGTCCGAGGACGCGGCCGACCGTGGCTGCGACGGCATCATCGACCTGATCCCCGACGCGCCGAACAAACCGTACGACATGAAGAAGGTGATCGCCGAGGTCGTCGACGACGGAGAATTCCTCGAGGTGAACGCGCTCTGGGCGATGAACATCGTGTGCGTGTTCGCCCGGGTCGACGGGCATGTCGTCGGCATCGTGGGGAACCAGCCCCAAGTGCTCGCGGGCACGCTCGACATCGACGCGTCCGAGAAGGCCGCGCGATTCGTGCGCACCTGCGATGCGTTCAATGTCCCGCTGGTCACGTTCGTCGACGTGCCCGGGTTCCTCCCCGGCACCGACCAGGAGTACGGCGGCATTATCCGGCACGGAGCGAAGCTGCTCTACGCGTACTGCGAGGCGACGGTGCCGCGGGTACAGATCATCACGCGCAAGGCCTACGGCGGCGCGTACGTGGTCATGAACTCCAAGTCGATCGGGTGTGATCTCGCGTTTGCGTGGCCGTCGGCGGAGGTTGCCGTGATGGGTGCGCCCGGCGCGGTGAACCTCATCTTCCGCAAGGAGCTGGAGACCGCAGACGATCCGGACGCGAAGCGCGCGCAGCTGATCGAGGAGTACACCGATCTGTTCGCGAACCCGTATATCGCGGCGGAGCGCGGCTACGTCGACGACGTGATCGATCCGCGTGAGACGCGTCGTGTGCTGGCGCGGTCACTCGCGATGTTGCGCACGAAACGCGAGCAGCTCCCCTCACGCAAACACGGCAACGTGCCGCTGTAACGATGGCGGTCCACCCGGTGTTGCGCGCGATCAGTCCCGACGCCACGCCCGAAGAAGTGGCCGCGATCGTCGCCGCGTTCGGCGCGCTGCGCTTGGACCAGGTGGTCGAGCCGGCCCCCGACGACACGCTCCACGAATGGGTGCGCACGGCGCGGCTCCAGTCGCACCGGTCGGGTCTGCGGCGCGGCCCGTGGCGGCTGTCGGGCCGCGTCGGGCGTCGCACCCGAGTCTGACCTGTGAGCGATCTCGGAGGTCCCGCGAACGCGGAGCTCATGAGTGTCGGCACGAGCGAAGTCGTGGTCACCTTCACCAGCGAACCGGACCTGCCCGTCATCACGCGTGTCGGCGACCGAGAGGCCACCACGAGCGGGCCGTTCCACGTCGCGCGCGTCGAGGGCCTGACGCCCGACACGGAGTACGACCTCGCGGTCGACGGTGTCGCGCCCGACCGCTGGCTCCCGCCGAGCATGCGCACGCTCGCCCAACCGCGCGGTGCGTTGCTCGCGACGATCGCGACGGCGAACGACGTGCACTTCGGCGAGACCCGGTGCGGGCTCACCGGTGAACCCGCGACCGACGCCATCGGCCCGATCCTGTCTTCCGGGCCTGGGGACCCGCCCTACCCCGAAGTGATGGGGCGAGGGGCCGTCGCCGAGATCGCTGCGCTCGATCCCGACGCGGTCGTGGTGAAAGGTGATCTCACCGATTGCGGTCTGCCCGAGCAGTATGAGGCGTTCCTCGCCACGTACGGCGCGCTCGGCTCTCGCATGTACCACGTGCGAGGGAACCACGACGCGATGAGCGATCCCAAGATGGCCATCGAGGGCGCGCCGTACACGGTCGAACTGCCCGGCGTGACCCTTGCAGTGCTCGACACCACGGCGCCGGGGCACGTCGGCGGCGCGCTCCCGAGCGAGCAAGTGGAGTGGCTCGATGCACTCGCGGTTTCGGCGACCGCGCCGGTGCTGGTCTTCGGTCACCATCCGGTGTGGAACCTCGATACCACCCATGACGTCGACCCGCACTACGTGATCGCGCGCGAGGAGAGCATCGCCCTGCTCGAGGTGATGCGCCGCCGGGAGAACATCGCCGGCTACTTCGCCGGGCACACGCACACGAACAGAGTGCGCCGCTACAAACGCGCGCCGAACGTGCCGTGCGTCGAGGTCGCGTGCGGGAAGGACTACCCGGGCGCCTGGGCCGAGTATCGGGTGTACGAGGGCGGGTACACGCAGGTGATGCGCCGCATCAGCACACCCGATGCGCTCGCGTGGTCAGAACGTTGCCGGTACATGATTCAGGGCATCTACCGCGACCTCGTCCTCGGCAAGATCACGGACCGCTGCTTCACCCATCTCTTCTGACGCGTCAGTTGCGCCTCGCGGCAAAGGCGACCATCTCGAAGTAGATGCCGAGCACCTTCGGCGCGTACACCGGAGAGGTCGCCCAGTTGCCGTTGCCCATGAGGTTCCACGTGGGCACGCGGCCCTTTGCGAAGAACGTGTCGTACGCCACCGCGGCCGACGCGGGGTCGGATCCGTAGATGGGGGGTGAGGGCGGGTTGGCGAGGCTGGAGGCGCGCGACTCGGGATCGGCGTAGTTCTTCAGCATGTGGATCTGGCCCCGCGCGCCGTCACGCGGCGTGGGGAACGCGATCTCGCCGTTGCAGCTGTCGCAGGCCCCGATGCCGCCGTAGTTGTTGTCGAGCGCGTGCCCGAACGAGCCGGTCTCGAGGATCGACTGCGCGAACGCGATGTCGCCGCGTACGTGTTCGACCTTGCCCTCCTCGACGAACATATCCGCGAGCTCGACGATCGTGGTGCCGCCACTGAGTCGGTAACGCACGCCTCGCGCGTCGAACCACGCCGCGATCTGCTCGCCGGTGAGCACCGAGTCGCCCATCACCGGGATCGTTCCCGCGTCGTCGAGGAGCTTCTTCTGCCGGTCGTTCTCCGTCTCGAGCGCGATCTTTACGCGCTGCATCGTGTCGCGCCGTTGCTGTTCGTCGTCGCGTGACTGTTCGAAGTCGCGAAGCCGCACGTCGAGCGCGTCGGCGGAGCGGGTGAAGTCGGTGATCCTGTTCGCGTCGGAGTTGGTCGCTGACTGCGCGTACTGCTTGCCCGACGAGACGTCTTCGACGTGCGGGATGTCGAGCAGCATCTGCGGCGAGCTCGCGTGCGTGTAGATGAACGCGGCACGGGCTCGGACGATGCCCCGGTAGCGAGCGATCTCGGCACGCGTGGCGTCGAGCCGGAACCGGGTCACGTCGATCTGACCCTGGAGGTCGGTGATGCGCGCATCGGCCTCGTCGATCTGCGCGCCCATCTGCGCGATCCGGTTGGTGTTGCGCGTCACCTCGGTCGCCAGGGCCCGGTACGCCTCGGGGTCGGGCTGCTCGGGTCTCGCCGGCGCCGCGCCCGCAGCCGGCCCGAGTGCGAGTGTGGACAGGAGCGCCGCGCACAGGAGAGCGACGGGGCGCGTGAGGGCGCGGGCGCTCGTCTGCAGGGGCATCCCCCGTGCATCGGCCCGGGAGGCGCCCGCGTTGAGCCGAGACCGGTCCGATCGCGAGTGCGTCCCGAGGAGTGTCGGCGCAGAGAAGGCCGCTCGCGCGGCGCCCCAACGATCTCCTCGGGACGAACCTCGCCAAGTATTCCCCATCCGAACCGGCTTTTCCACTCACTCGCGCGGGGTTCTCCACGGGGTCCTGTGGATAACTCGGGCACATGCGGCACGAGCGAGCGGAGCGAGTCGAGTGCTCGCCAGCGGAGAGAGCGCCCGCGGCGCAGGTACCCTGCGCCGCAGCGAACGAGCGCACGGTCGGGCCAAATAGCCTGATCGGGTGCCGATCACGAACACCGAGCTCGCCGAACGCGTGGCCGGCCAGACGATCCCGCTCCGCTTCCTCGAGACCGTTCGCGGCCGCCCCGACGCGGTCGCGCTCCGGTGGAAGGAGGGCGACGGCTACGTCGCCCTGACCTTTGCCGAGTACGCCGACCGCGCCGCCCGGCTCGCGGCGGCGCTGACCGACCTCGGCGTCGGTCACGGCACCCGCGTCGTGCTGCTGATGCGCAACCGACCCGAGTTCCACGTAGCCGACGTGGCAGCGCTGCTCGCGGGCGCCACCCCGATCTCGATCTACAACTCGTCGTCGCGGGAGCAGATCCAGTATCTCGTAGGGCACTGTCACGCGGAGGTCGCGATCGTCGAGGGCGGCGAGTTCCTCGATCGGCTGCTCGACGTGAGCGACTCTCTGCCCGACCTCCGCCACATCGTGGTGGTCGACGACGCGCCGCCGATTCAACATGCAAAGGACGCGGTGGCGTGGTCGGAGCTGCTCACCGCTTCGCCCGTCGATCTCGAGGCTGCCGCGCACACCGCGACACCCGACGACCTCGTCACGGTGATCTACACGTCGGGCACAACCGGCGAACCCAAAGGCGTGATGCTCGATCACTCGAACATCTGCTGGACGATCGAGAGCGTGCGCCTCGCGCTCCCGTTCTCCACCGAGGGTTTCCGCCTGGTCTCGTACCTGCCGATGGCGCACATCGCCGAACGCGTCGTCACGCACTACTCCGGCCTCACACTCGGCTACGAGGTCACCACGTGCCCCGACCTGCACTTCCTCGCGGCGTACCTCCGTGAGACGGAACCCGAACTGCTCTTCGGCGTGCCCCGCACCTACGAGAAGGTTCACAGCGGGATACGCGCGGTGCTCGCGGCCGATCCCGCGAAGAACGAGGAGTTCGAGCGCGCGTTGGAGGTCGGGCTCGAGGTCGCCGCCGCCCGCGCACAAGGCGAAGCTCCGGCCGCCGATCTCGCCCGCGCGTTCGAGGAGGTCGACGCGGCGACGTTGCGCCCGGTGCGCCAGCTCCTCGGTCTCGACGCGCTGAGGGTTGCGGTCACCGCCGCGGCACCGATCCCCGTCGAGATCCTCTACTTCTTCCGCGCGCTCGGCCTACCGCTGTCGGAGATGTATGGGCTCTCCGAGTCGTCGGGCCCCGCCACGTGGGAGCCGGAGCGCGTACGCCTCGGCACCGTGGGTCGCGCGATCCCCGGTCTC
Organism: Acidimicrobiia bacterium; assembly: GCA_040880805.1. NCBI lineage: Bacteria > Bacillati > Actinomycetota > Acidimicrobiia > Acidimicrobiia bacterium. The sequence goes on from JBBDHW010000017.1 coordinate 6,306, forward strand.
GAGCTGCGGCTGGCCGACGACCACGAGGTGATCTTCCGGGGCGGCAACGTGTTCCGCGGCTATCTCGACGATCCGGCGCGCACTGCGGAGGCACTCGATTCCAGCGGCTGGCTCCACACCGGCGACATCGGCGAGATCGACGACGACGGCTACCTGCGCATCGTCGACCGCAAGAAGGAGCTCATCATCACCGCGGGCGGCAAGAACATCTCACCCGCGAACCTCGAAGCCGCGCTCAAGGCACAACCGCTGATCGGACAGGCCGCCGCGATCGGCGACGGCCGGCCCTACGTGGTCGCGCTGCTCGTGCTCGATCCCGACGTCACGCCGGTGTGGGCCGTGCAGCGCGGTCGCGGCGCGTCGACGCTCGCCGAGCTCGCCGCCGATCCTACGGTGCTGGAAGAGGTAGCCCGCGAGGTCGACGATGTCAATCAGCGTTTTTCGCGCGCCGAGCGGATCCGTCGGTTCAAGGTGCTCGGTGATGACTGGCTGCCCGACTCCGAAGAGCTCACGCCCACGATGAAGCTCAAGCGCCGCGGCATCCTCGCCAAGTACGCCGCCGAGATCGCCAAGCTGTACGCGGAGTAGTTACTCGTGCTCTCCCGCGGCGACCGTCACGTGGTCGCGCTCGTGACCTTCGGCGCGCGCGGCCTCGAGCGCCTTGCCCGCGCGTGAGACGAGCTCCACGGGGTCGAGCGCGTGCGACGGGTAGCACGCGATACCGGCCGAGACCGTGAGCGAATCGCCAACTGGGCTGGCGCGCAACGACTCGCGCACCCGGTCGGCGACGATCACGGCCCCCGGCTCGGCGGTGTCGACGAGCACACCCAGCGCGACCGCGTCGCCGAGCCGGAACACCGAGTCGCTCTCGCGCATCGTGCGCCACGCGACGGCCGCGAGCGCGTTGAGCGCCTGGTCGCGCGCGCCGCTCGGCGCTTCGTGCAGTCCGTCGACCTCCCAGAACACGACCGACACTGGTTGCACCTTCCGGCGCGCCGACGCCACCACCTGTTGGAGCACGACGGGCAGATGGCGCTCACGGATGAGCCCCGTCGCCGGCTCGATCTCCCAGTCGTCGGTCGACTCGCCCACGGGCGACTGGCCATCCGCCACTTCCGCCTCGAGCGCCCGGAGCTGCCGGCGCAGGCCGCGGGTCTGCGCACGGGCTTCCCACAGCGACTGCTCGGCACTCGTGCGGCGTATGTCGAGCACCGCGCCCACCGCGGCAGCCGCGACGCCGACGACGGCAGCGACCAGCCCGAGCACCGCCTCGTCGAGCGCGACTGCGGCGATGCCGGAGGCAATCGCCACGACCGCGAGCGACCCGCAGACCGCGACTCCCCAATGGGAGCCGCGCCGGACAGCCGGTTCGGTCACCGGCCGGCTCGCTGCGCGGCAAGCTCGGCGAGCTCGCCCACGATCTCGGTGAGGCGGAAGTCCTTCGGGGTGTAGACGCGCGCCACACCGGCGGCGAGGAGTTCGCCCTGGTCCGCCTCGGGGATGATCCCGCCGACGACGACCGGCGCGTCGACGCCCGCCTCGTGCAACAGCCCCATGGTCTCCGCCACCAACCGCCGGTGGGAGCCGGACAGCACGGAGAGACCGACGAGGTCGACGTCTTCGTCGCGCGCGGCGGCCGCGATCTGCTCCGGTGTGAGCCGGATCCCCTGGTAGATGACCTCCATGCCCGCGTCGCGCGCGGCCACTGCGATCTGCTCCGCGCCGTTCGAATGGCCGTCGAGCCCGGGCTTCCCGACCAGGATGCGAATCGGATGGCCGAGTACGCGCGCGGTCGCCTGCACCCGCTCCCGCGCGCGTTGCATATCGGGCCCGGTCGGCGCGCGCACTCCGCTCACACCGGTGGGCGCGCGGTACTCGCCGAACACCTCGCGTAGCGCGCCGGCCCACTCACCGACGGTGCCGCGGGCGCGCGCCAGGGCGATGGTCGCGGGGACGAGGTTCCCAGTTGTCGACGCGGTCGCCCGGAGCGTGTCGACCGCGCCCGCGACGAGATCACGGTCGCGCGCCGCGCGCCAGCTCTCGAGGTGCTCGAGCTGTTCCTGCTCTGCCCTCTCGTCCACAACGAGGATGTGGGACTCCTGGTCGAGCCCTGCCACGAGTGGGGAATCGGCTGTTTCGGTGAACCGGTTGACCCCGATCACCGGAATCTCACCGGATTCGATCCGACGGACGCGCTCGGCGTGGCTCTGTACGAGCCGCTGTTTCATCGCGTCGATCATCGCGAACGCGCCCCCACCGTCGAGCACCCACGCAAGCTCGGCGTCGGCGGCCTCCGCCAGCTCCGCCGTCTTCGCCTCGACCACGTGCGAGCCCGCGAAGAGGTCGTCGTACTCGAGCAGGTCGGTCTCGAACGCGAGGACCTGCTGGATGCGGAGCGACCATTGCTGGTCCCACGGACGGGGCAACCCCAGTGCTTCGTTCCAGGCGGGGAGTTGGAGGGCGCGTGCACGCGCGTCCTTGGACAGCGTCACGCCGAGGGTCTCGAGCACGATGCGCTGCACGTTGTTCTCGGGCTGGGCCTCCGTGAGACCGAGCGAGTTCACCTGCACCCCGAAGCGGAACCGGCGCAACCGCTCGTTGGTGACGCCGTATCGCTCGGCGGTGATGCGGTCCCACAGGCGGCCGAAGGCGCGGAGCTTGCACATCTCTTCCACGAAGCGGATGCCCGAGTTCACGAAGAACGAGATCCGCCCGACCACCTCGGGGAGGTCGTCGTCGGTGACCTGACCGGATTCGCGCACCGCGTCGAGTACGCCCACCGCCGTCGCGAGCGCGTACGCGACTTCCTCGACCGGTGTCGCGCCCGCCTCCTGCAGGTGGTAGGAGCACACGTTGATCGGGTTCCACTTCGGCACGTGACGCACCGCATGACAGATCAAGTCGACCGTGAGCCGGCGCGACGGCTCGGGACCGAAGATGTAGGTGCCGCGCGCGAGATACTCCTTGACGATGTCGTTCTGTGTGGTACCCGCGAGCCTGGAGACGTCGTCGTCGCGTTCTTCGGCCAGCGCCTGGTACATGCCGAACAGCCACATCGCGGTGGCGTTGATCGTCATCGACGTGTTCATCTCAACGAGCGGGATCTCGTCGAAGAGCACGCGCATCTCGCCGAGATGCGGTACGGGCACGCCGACCTTCCCGACCTCACCGCGAGCGAGCGGATGGTCGGGGTCGTAGCCGGTCTGGGTGGGGAGGTCGAACGCAACCGAGAGGCCGGTCTGCCCCTTCGACACGTTGCTGCGGTAGAGCTCGTTCGACGCGCGCGCGGAAGAGTGACCCGAGTAGGTCCGCATCAACCACGGCTGGTCTGCCACGTGCCCATTCTCCCCCACCAGGGGTGCTGGATCTTCAGCGTGGCCCAGGGGCCTACTTCGCGTAGTCGTAGAAGCCGACGCCGTTCTTGCGGCCGAGGAGGTTGGCCGCCACCATGCGGCGCAGGAGCAGCGCGGGTGCGAAGTTCGGGTCGCCGAACTCCTTGTGGAGCGCGTCGAGGATTGCGAGGCTCACGTCGAGGCCCACGAGGTCGAGCAGCTCGAGTGGCCCCATCGGGAAGTTGCACCCGCCCTTCATCGCGGCGTCGATGTCGTCGCGAGTGGCGACGCCGGCGTCGTAGAGCTTCACCGCGTTGTTGAGGTAGGGGAAGAGGAGCGCGTTGACGACGAACCCGGCCTGGTCCTTGACGCTCACTCCGGTCTTGTCGCAGGCCTCGACGAACGCGCGCACCTCGTCCATGGTCTCGTCCGAGGTGGTGAGGGCGCGCGCCATCTCCACGAGCGACATCACCGGGGCGGGGTTGAAGAAGTGGAGGCCACACACGCGCTCGGGCCGGCTCGTGACCATCGCGAGCTCGATGATCGGGAGCGTGGAGGTGTTGCTGGCGAGGATCGCGCCCGGTGCGCAGATGCGGTCGAGCGCGACGAAGAGCTCCTTCTTGGCGGGGAGGTCTTCGACGATCGCTTCGAGCACGAGGTCGCACGACGCGAGCTCGTCGAGGTCGGTGACCGCGCGCACGCGGGTGGCAACGTCGTCGGCGGTAGCGGACTCGAGCCGGCCGCGCTCCACTTGACGGGCGAGTGATTTCTGCAAGCCCGCGAGCGCGGCGTCGGCGGCAGCCTGGGTGCGGCTCCGCAGGACCACCTCGAAGCCGGCCTTGCCCGCGACCTCCGCGACCCCGGAGCCCATGTGCCCCGCGCCGACGATTCCGACCTGCTTGACCGTCATGCCCGTCCCTTTCTCCACGAAGCCCAGATCCCGGAAGCCGACAGGTTACCGCTGGGTAACTTAGGGCACGCTCGCGGGCCGGTCCGCCACTCACCGGTAGGCTCCGCGACCGATATGAGCTCCAGGAAGCGATCGGGCGTATTCGTGCTGGTGGGCGGGGGCGAGTTCGGCCCGGGTTGCCGCGAGCTCGACGCCGGGCTGGTCGCGCGGTCGTCGGCCAAAGAGGTCGTGGTGCTCCCCACCGCCGCGGCCTTCGAGCATCCCGATCGGGTAGGGGAGCGCGCCGCCGAGCACTTCGAGGGGCTCGGCGCGAAGGTGCGTCCGCTCAACGTGCTCCACCGCGCCGAGGCCGAGGACGCAAAGAACGCGGAGATCGTGCGCGCGGCCAAGTTCGTGTACCTCTCCGACGGCTCGCCGCTGCATCTCCGTTCGGTGTTGAAGGACTCGGCGCTGTTCGACGCGCTGCTCGCCGCGTACCACGGGGGTGGTGTGCTCGCCGCGTCGGGTGCCGGCGCGACGGTGTTGTGCGACCCGATGGTCGATCCGCGCGGTGGCGCGTACACCGTCGGGCTCGGTGTTGTGCGCAACCTCGCAGTGTTCCCGTATCACGGCACTGCCGCCGACCACCTGCGCGCGCGCTCGATCGACTTGCTTCCGTCGAACGCGACTCTCGTGGGTATCGACGAGGAGACCGCGCTGGTGCGGGACGCCGACGCCACCTGGCGTGTCGCGGGTGTGGGTCACGTCACGGTGTACGACGCCGACTCGTCCACCGTCTACGAATCCGGCGCAACCATCGAGGGCCTGCCGATCTAGATCGTGTGGATCTCTACGAGGTGCTCGATGCCGCGGAGATCGTCGGCATTGCGCGTGTACAGCGCGGCCCCGTTCGCGTGCGCGGTTGCTGCGACGAGCAGATCGAGGACGCGCGTACGCGGGTTGCGACCGCCACGCGCAACCGCTGATGACAGGTGGCCGTAGCTGCGCGCAACCGAAGCGTCCACGGCGAGCGGCGTGAAGAGGTGCTCGATCAACGCGAGCCGCCGCAGTCGGTCGGCGCGGATGTCGGCGTTGTTCGTGACGAGCGCCCCGAAATGGAGCTCCGCCAGCGACGCCGCGCTCACCGCCAGGTCCCCCTCGAGCTCCGGTACCTCGGCAGCCACGAGGAGGCTGGTGTCGATCACGGCGTGCGCTACCACGGGTCGCGAAGCTCGTTGTCGACGAGCGCCCGGTCGGCTTCCCAGTCGGCATCGGCGGGGCCCGCGAAGACCGCCTTGACCTCCGAGTAGCGCCGCCAGGTCGTGGGGTGCGCGGGCGCCGGGCCCAGGACTGCCGCCGGCCGCCCGGCGACCGTCACGAGGAGCTCCTCGCCTTGCTCGGCGCGGCGTACCAGCTCGCTCGCGTTCTGCCGCAGCTCTCGTAGCCCGATGCTCTCCAACGGGGGGGAGAGTAGCACTTGTGCTATCGAGGAGAGACGCTTTCGGATCGCGCAATTCATATTGCGTCATATGAAAGAAGGACCTTCCCCTCTTCTTCCCTGCTTCGGTCTCGGGTCCAGGCCGAGGCCCTTGCCGCAGTGCTCCTCCACCCCGACCGAGAGTGGTCGCTCACGGAGTTGGACAGGTGCTCAGCGAGGCACTCGAACGGGTTCCCGGTGTCGAGGCTGCATACCTGTTCGGGTCCTGGGCCGCTCGATACAGGGGAGAGCGGGGCCGGACCCCCGGGGACATCGACGTGCTCGTTCTTGGTCAGCCCGATCGTGACGCTCTCGATGAAGCGAAGCGACCGCTTGTCGAGATCGTCGCGAGAGACGACGCGGGCGGTGCTTCGTGACGTGGTCGCCGGGTACCGACAGAATGCGAAGCAACACCTCACGTCGGCTCGAGCGATCGCCGACGCGAGCGACTTGAGTGGTGCCTATCAACTTGCCGACGACGCGCTCCGCAAGAGCGCGGCGGCCCTTCTTGCCGTGCAAGGTCTGCGCGCGACGAGCCGCGGGGGCCACATCGCGGTCCAGGACGCTGTGATCGCGCAGTTCGAGGAAACAGTGCGCACGTTCCGACCGTTCGGAAGACTCAGACGGAATCGCAACCGCTTCGAGTATCCGGGTGATGCGGCGAGCGAGCCGATGGGCGACGATGTCGACGATGCGTTGACGGTCACAACCGAGACGGTCGCTCGAGCGCGCACGATCATCGATCAAGAGGTGCTCGACCCCTGGACAGGTTGATCGCGGGTCTTCGGTCCGTCAGGGCGCGGCGGTCGTGGTGGTCTCCGCGGGCGCGGGCGCGGCGGTGGTGGTCGTGGTCTGGTTGCCGAAGATGATGCCGACGTCGAACAGGTAGATGGTCTTCGTCGGCGTGCCCGCGATGTCGGTGCCCCCGAAGGTGTTGATCTTCTTGGCCACCCGCAACCCGTGCGCATCCATGTGACCGAGGATCGAGAATGTGTAAGGGTTCGAGCCGAGTGCGTCGAGTTGCTTCGCGCCGTTCTGGCTCACCACAAGGAAGAACTGCGAACCCGAGGTGTTCGCTCCGCTGTTCGCCATCGCGACGTCGCCCGCCTTGTAGCCGTTCTTCGGCGGCTCGTCGGGCAGCGTGTAACCGGGGCTGCCGGTCCCGTCACCCTTCTGGTCTCCGCCCTGGTCGACGAAGTCGGTGACGATCCGGTGGAACGTGGTGCCGTTGTAGTACTCGCTCTTCACGAGGAACAGGAAGCTGTTCACCGTCTGCGGCGCCTGCTTCGGATCGAGCTCGATGTTGATGTCGCCGCAGCTCGTGTGCATCACCGCCGTGTAGTCCTGCTTCACGTCGATGTCGACTGCCGGCGCCGCCGGAAAGGTCTGGGTCTTGATCGGCGTCGCGGGCTTGCGGCTGGAGCACTTGATCGGTGCAGCCGCGGTCGACGAGCTGTCGCTGTCATCGCCCGAGACGAGCTGGATGACCACGAAGATGATGACCACGGGGACGAGGAGGAGGCCGATGGTGCGAGCGGTGCGGAGGCGCTTTCGGCGCTTCTCGGCCGCCAGCATCGCCTCGCGGCGGATCCCGCGGTTCTGGCGCTGGCGTTCTCGTTTCGTGGCCTTGGGCACGGCGCCGGAGTCTACAGACGCCGAATCACGCCTCAGGATCAGAGGACGGCACCGGTAGAATTGCCGGTTGTGAGCCTGCTCGTGCAGAAGTTCGGCGGCACTTCCGTTGCCGACCCCGATCGCATCCGTGCCGTCGCCGACCACATCGTGCGGACCCGGCGCGACGGCCACGACGTGGTCGTCGTGGTGTCGGCAATGGGCAAGACCACCGACGACCTCGAGCGGCTGGCCCACGAGGTGGCGGCGAGCCCGCCCGAGCGGGAGATGGACATGTTGCTCACCGCAGGTGAGCGCATCTCCGCTGCCCTGCTCTGCATGGCGATCATGGATCGGGGCGAGCCCGCGGTGTCGTTCACCGGGTCGCAGGCGGGCATCGTCACCGACACCGCGCACCGCCAGGCCAAGATCGTGGAGATCCGGGCCGACCGGATCCAGGAGACGCTCGAAGCCGCGAGCATCGCGGTGGTCGCCGGGTTCCAAGGTGTGTCCACCGCGCGCGACGTCACCACGCTCGGCCGGGGCGCTTCCGACCTCACCGCGGTCGCGCTGGCCGCCACGCTCGGCGCCGAGGTGTGCGAGATCTACACCGACGTTGCCGGCGTCTACACCGCCGACCCGCGCGTCGTGCCCGAGGCCCGCAAGCTGTCGCGGGTCTCCTACGAGGAGATGCTCGAGATGGCGGCCACTGGAGGCCGCGTGCTCGCGATGCGCTCGGTCGAGTTCGCGCGCAACTACAAGGTGCCGGTGCACGTGCGCTCGAGCTTCACGTGGGAACAGGGCACGTGGGTCACCGAAGAGGAGCCGAACATGGAACAGCCGATCATCTCGGGCGTCACCCACGACATCTCCGAGGCCAAGGTCACGATCTTCCACGTGCCCGACCGCCCCGGCATCGCCGCCACGCTGTTCCGCGCGCTGGCCGACGACAACGTCAACGTCGACATGATCGAACAGAACGTGTCCACCGAAGGGCACACCGATATCTCGTTCACCATCCCGAAGGACGAGCTCTCCCGCACGACGGACGTGGTCGACAAGGTGGTGGTGGAGATCGAGGCGGGTGGCGCGAACTACGACGACGGCATCGGGCGCGTGTCGCTCGTCGGCGCGGGGATGCGCACCAACCCGGGTGTCGCCGCACAGATGTTCGAGACGCTCTCCGCGGAGAACGTCAACATCGAGATGATCTCCACGTCGACGATTCGCATCTCGTGTGTGGTTCGTGAGCGCGACGTCGAGCGCGCGGTCCAGGCGCTGCATCGCTCCTTCGACCTGGAAAACACATGAGCGGCGTCCGCGTTGGTGTTGTGGGGGCCACGGGTCTCGTGGGCACCGAGATGCTGCGGCTGCTCGAGGAACGTTCGTTTCCCGTCGACGAACTGCGCGCCTACGCGTCGCCCCGCTCGGAAGGCCGCAAGCTGCAGTTCGCGGGTGGCGAGGTCGTGTGCGAAGTGCTGGGCGAGGGCTGCTTCGACGGTCTCGACTTCGTGGTGATCGATGTCGACGACCCGCTCGCGCTCGAGTGGGCACCGCGCGCTGCCGACAGCGGTGCGCGCGTCGTCGACAACTCTGCGGCGTTCCGCATGGACGACGACGTTCCCCTCGTGGTTGCCGAGATCAATCCGCAAGATGTGCGGTTCTTGCCGCGCGGGATCGTGTCGTGCCCCAACTGCACCACGATGGTGCCGCTCACTGCGCTCGCACCGCTGCACCGCGCCGCCGGGATCGAGCGAATGGTGGTGTCCACCTATCAGTCGGTGTCGGGCGCGGGCATGCGGGGGCTCCACGAGCTCGACGAGCAGTGGACGAAGGGCGCCGGTCAGGTCGATCGCCTGAGCCGTGCCGGTGCGCTCGGTGCGATCGAGCCCGGCGCGGTGTGGGACCGCCCGATCGCCGGCAACGTGATCCCGCTCGCCGGATCGATGCAGGAAGCGGGCTACACGTCGGAAGAGTGGAAGTTCATGCGGGAGAGCCGCAAGATCCTCCACGCGCCCGAGCTGCGCGTCAGCACCACGTGTGTGCGCGTGCCGGTGTATGTCGCTCACGCGGTCTCGCTCAACGTGCAGTTCCAGCGCGAGCTGCCGCGCGCAGAAGCCGTCGAGTTGCTCGAACAAGCTCCCGGAGTGCGTCTCGTCGACGGTGGCGACGGCCACCCCACGCCGCTCGAGGCGGCGGGCATCGACCCCGTGCTCGTGGGCCGGCTGCGCGTCGACCCGTCGCAGGAGCGAACGCTCGACCTGTGGGTCACCGGTGACAACCTGCGCAAGGGCGCGGCGTTGAACGCGATCCAACTCGCCGAATTGATGCTCGAGCGCTAGCCCGCCTCGTCCGGGTTGCGGCGCGCGATGCCATACAGGCTCACCAGTCGGGCAACCAGGGTCACGAGGAACACCTGGCCGATGAGCGCCTCGAACGTCACGATGACGCGCCCCGCATCGGTGCCGGGTGTGAGGTCGCCGTAGCCCACCGTGGTCTGGGTGATGACGCTGAAGTAGAGGAAGTCGACGTTGGTCTTGGGGCCCGGCTGCGCGAAGAAGCCGACCCGCTCGAAGTCGTTGATACCCGCGTAGATCCCGGCGAAGGCGATGCCGAGCAACACGTACACGCAGAGTGCGCCGAGGATCGTCTCCACGCTGACGACTTCGTGCCTGATGATGCGGGCGAGGATCACGATCGGAGCGATGAGCAGCAGCACGAACATCAGATAAGCGGTGCCGTCGTTTCCCTCACGCCCGACGATCGCCTGGACGAGTGTCGAGAGCACCACGATTGCTACGATCGCCGCACCGAGCCGGAACCCTCGCTCGCGTACGTGTGACGTGTGGAGAGCGAGCAGCACCACCGCTCCGAGCATGATGGACATGAACAATCGCTCCCACGGTGATCGCTTGAGCAGCGCGATCATCACGTACGTGATCATCAGAAGCGCGAGGAGCAGCCCGTAGGTGTCGCCGCGCACGAGTCGTTCCTTGAACGCGTCGCGGCCGGACCGGAGACGCCGAGGGCGTGGGGCATCGGCATCGGCATCGGCCATCTCCCGATGCTGGCACGGCGCGCGTGCCGATTTGGTGATACCCGCGCGCTTCAGCCGTCGGAAGACGCGGTCGCGTGCTGCCGGCGGGCGAGGTCGCGCACGATGCGGATCAGCATGACCGCGGCGATCGCCAACGCGATACCGCCCACGATGTGGATCCCGTCTTGGGTCTTGTATTCGCCGAGGGTGTCGTAGTCGACATCCAATCGGGTCCCGATCGTGCCGATCACGAACAGCACCCACCACACGACTACGACCGGCGTGGATGGGCTCGTTCGCGCCTCACCGTTCGCCGACCGCTCGGGTGTCCGGCGCCAGATGTCGAGCACGACCAGCACGGGAATGACGAAGTTTGCAAGCGGGATGAACCATGCTCCGATCGCCCAACCCGGCGTCCAGGTCCGCGCGCTCGTGTCCCACAACTCCGTGTTCTTCGACGCGCGGAACAGGTAGATGATGAACACGACGAAGACCGCGAGCATGATGAAGCCGAGGACCGACCCCGTCGCGCCCACCGCGTCGTCGGCATCGTCGAGATCGTTGAAGTTGGCGAACGTCCTGTGGTTGTCGAACGCGCTGATCTTCGAGATGCGGTTCCCGCACACGGCCGCGAGCGCGAGTGCGCTCACCGCTGATGCTCCGAGCAGCCAGGTCAGCGCGGTCGTGAGGCCGCCGAGCGTGCGGAACCGCAACGTGTCATACCGCTGGTATGGAGCAGGTCCCGACATCGGCGCCAGGACGCCGCCCGGCGGGGTAGACAGGAGCGACGGCTCGGGGAGTCCATCGGGCAGATCGAACGTGTCCGGTCGTGACGCGCCGCCGTTCGCGATCCACTGCGTCCAGCGTTCGCCGTCCCAGTAGCGGTACTCGCCGCGGGCGAGCGGGTCCGGGTACCAGTTGGCCGCGGCGCGCGACGGCGCGGTCATGACGCGGAGGAGAATGTCGGGAGCCCGATCGGGCGCCCGTCGGTGAGGCCGACGATGTAGGAGCGCAGCCAGACCGCCATCATCGCGTTGGCGGTCGCAGCCTGCTTCCCCACGAGCTCCTCGTGGTCGGCGACGGCCTGGACCGTCGCGAGCGCGGTGGCCTGGACCGTCTCGAGGAACGCGGAGGAGATGTCGAGCAGCTGCTCGTACGCTTCTTGTTCGAAACCCTGCACGTCGAGCTGGCCGTCCCACACCATGCGGCCGCGCGCGATGCCCGGCTCCTGGATCGGTGCGATCTTCGCGGCGAGCTTGCCGTACGCGCCGGTGCCCTGCTTCAGCTTCTCCGCGACCTGATCGAAGGTCGCCAACGCGGTGAGCCGGCTCGTCTGGTACTTGCAGAACAGCGGGCCGTCGGCCGGATTCACCGGGCACACCACGAGGTGCGCCGGCGTGACGAGGCCTTCCGGCGGTTTCTCGGCGATCTGGAGCATGTAGCCCTCGTTGTAACCGAACGTGTCGACGAGGCCGCGAATCGGCATGTTCTCGTTGTCGGGATTCGGCTGGTCGAAGAGGCTCTGCTCGTTGTACGCGAGGACGTCGGCGCCGGCGGCGTAGTCGAGCACTTTCTTCGCGTCACCGACCTCGGCGGTGAACTGTTCCTCGTTCTGCGGGAGGTTCACGTTCTCGATCATCCGGTTGTGACCCGACTTCAGCAATTCACCGCGCAGCCAGAGCCCGCCGTAGTAGCCGCTCAGGTGGTACAGCCAGAGGTAGGAGCCGAGCGAGAGCTTCACCGGATCGTCGGCCGTGAAGATCCGGTCGAAGAGCACCACCGGCACGTCGGCGAAGAGGAACCGCGTCATCACCGGCGGAGCGCCGCCCTGCCGTGCGGCGTACTCGGACGCGAGCTCGTCGAGCAGCGTCTGATCGGGCGTCATCATCGTGCCCGCGAAGTACGGATACTCGGTGAGTTCGACCTTCACGTGCTTCCCCCGCTCGCCTTCTGACGTAAAGGCGGAGCCTGGCACATCGGCCGCGCACAGGCCAGCAAGGGTTCAGCCGGTGAGTCGTCGAAGCGAGGGTGCAACGTGGCGCGCCACGGATACACTCAGCCCCTGGGCAGAACTCCGGAGGTGCACCGGTGCCAACCGGAGGGTTCGAGGAGCGGTACTCCGTCGGCGACGAGGCGACGGAGACCGAGCCGAGGCTCCTTTCCGCCGCCACGGGACCCGTTTCCCAGGACGAGCGCGCCGGCAATCCCGGCACGGTTCCCTGGCATCGACGGCGGGCGCAGCGTGTCGGCCTCGCCGCGCTGCTCGTGATCGCCGTCTTCAGCGCGCTCCTCCTGCGCTGCGGAGAGTCGACATCCCCTGTCAAGAGTGCGACTCCAGCAGCGCCACGGGCCACCCCCGGGCAACGCGTCCAGATTCCGCCTCAGGGCTTCACGCCGCTTCCGCCGGACAGCATCTTCGACAGCTACTTCACGTTCCCGTCGATCTTTGGCAACCCGAACGGCAGCGTCGGGGGTGTCACCGGTGGCGGATTCGCGTTTACGCCTTCGCTTCCTGGAGCCTGGTCCGGGGCCGTGCCGGCGCCCGCCGGTAATTGGGCGCCTGTTGCGCCGAGCGAGACCGCCCCCCCGGACGTTTCCGGGAGCCTCTGATCTGAGCTCGGGTTGCGCCGCGACAGCCGTCAGTGGTCGCGTCCTGCGACTGACCCGCTGTTTCGTTGGTCGGGATGCCGGGATTTGAACCCGGGACCTCAGCGTCCCGAAAGCGGCTAAGGCGAACCTCGGCAACCTTGAGCGGCGCGTCACGGCAGGTCAGAGGCAGTCTACGAACGTAGGCGATCACAGCCGAACGACGGCGCGCGCGCGATGGACGCGCGATGGAGGAAACGGCAGCATCATGTGATCTGCGAGGCGGCCTGCGCGAGGTTGGCCCTAGCCTTCAGGCCGTGTGGGGGGGCATCAAGCAGTTCTTTCTCAATCTGGTTGAGGAAAAGCTTGGTCGGGCGATCTGTATCGCAGCGGGCCTAGGAATCGCGATCGGAGCGTTCCTACAGGCAGCGGACCGCAACAGTTTTACGGTCGTAGCCGTTCTCTGCGGGACGTTCCTGATTGCGATTGGCTGTCTTGTCGACCGAATCGCGAAGCTAGCCATCACCCTCAAGGGCGGTCTCCAGGTCGAGTTGCACCCTCCCAAGACTGCCGAGGAGACCACGGCCCTTGCGGAGCAGGTTGAGGACGATCCGGCTCTGGAACATGGAGTAGAAGCCGAACCCGAGGATGCGGTCGACCTCGCGCGGTATCAGTTGGCGGACGCCGCCGTGCAGCGCGTGATGACCCCAGCCGCAGACAGCCCTCTCTCGGGCTGCGACCTCCACCTCTACCTGTTGGACGACATTGAGGGGAAGCTTCTTCCCGCCTTCGAGCCCGACGAGTTGGACTCGGAGGGTTGGGAACCCGGAGCGGGCGCGGTCGGGTTTGCCTGGGAGTTTCAGGATCTGATCTATGCGACCGCGCCGCAAACGTACGACGCGACCTTTCGGTTGACAGGGGAGCGACAGAAACGTTACCGGGATCTGACGGCGGTGGCGGCTATTCCGGTCTTCAACTCGGCGGAGACCACCATCGCCATCCTCGCGGCCTCCTCAAAGGCTGAGGATCAACGGCTGACTACTGAGGAAGGCCTGAACGACCTGGAGTCGCGTGCTGCTGGCATCGCGCGACTGCTGATCGACCTCCTGCAGTGGTTTGATGATTCCTGATCTGAGGGACGTGGATTGGTGGCTAGGATTCCGTCCGCGTGGGTTAGCGGGCTAAGGCCTACGAAGTCGGGAAGGTGGCAGGTGGAGAGACGCAGAGTTACTAAGGCAACAACGGCGCGCGCAATCAGCGTGACCCTTCCTAGCCAGAAGCCGAAGCTCAAACTGACAGAGGGTCAACGGCACGCGATTCTGAAGGGCAAGGGCGCGACGCCGGTTCGGTAGCCGAACTGCTCGACTGATTCGGATGCCACATCGCCCTGGTGAGCATCTGGGCCTCCTCTATATCGGCCACACGATCTCGCGCCGCCGTTCGGGTGGGTCGATCAACACGACGCCCTTCATTGCCAGCAAACCCGCGCTTCTTGTACGTCCCGTTCTGAGCCAGGCGCGGAGCGCGTCCGCAGGATCATCGTCGCGGATCGCGTCGAGAGCGCGCAGAAGGAAGTCGACGCGGCGTCCCGAGTAGTGGCGATATGGAGACGGTTCGTCGAGCCATCGACCGAACTTCGAGTCGCCGAAGTCGTCATGGGTCGTCCGTCGGTCGGCGGGGAAACGCTCACCGGGTATGGCCGAGAAGAACGACCATACGTCGAAGTCTTTGATGCCGCTGGTGAGGGGTAGCCCGCGCTCGCACTCGACGAAGTGCGTGCCTGCTCCTTGGCACAGCGCGACACACAGCAGTCGATCTGCGTACGCGGGGCGCTTGACGAAGAACTTCGCGCGGTCTCGCGCTGCCATGTCGGACAGCCTGCGGAGGTCGGCGGCACCAATCTGCTGGTCGGAACGGTCCTCCGGAAGCACAACTGAGTTTCCTACAAGAGTGAGTGTCCGCAAACGAGGTGCTCGACGGCGCGACAGACTCGTCACGACGCTTTGAGGGACAGGGGAGCGATGAGGCTGATCCGGCTGTATCACGGCACGACAGCAGGCGCTGCTGATGCGCTCGCGAGAGAAGGCAGTCGGCCGCCTGACATCGACGCGTTGGTGGCTGCGGTTGCGACGCGCTTCGGCGTGCCGGAGGGCGATCTGCGAGCGGTGGCGCGTTACGTCACGGGAGCGCCGCGCCGCTTGGATTTCGCGGTCGCAACGCATCCCGCGTTCGCGAGGCTATACGCGGGGCGACGGGGCGGAGAGGCAGCCCACGACCTCGTCACCGGTGCGACGCGGCTCGCAGACCCGACGCTGTCGGCTCCGGAGATCGAACGGCGCGCCCGCGCGGAGCTATCGGAGCAGGGCGCGCTCGTCACCCTTGACATTCCCTTTGAGCGCGCGAGGGCTGATCTCCCAACGCCGCGCCTGCGAAGTGCGCCCTGGGCCTCGTATGAGGAGTGGGCAGGTCACGTAACGGACGGTTCCTCCGGCCGAAACATCACGCTGTCCATCCGCATCCAGCCGGAATGGATCGCGACTGTCGATCTTGTCGAGCCGGTGATATCCGAACCCGGACTGGGCCGCTGGGTGCCGAAGGAGGCTTGGCACATCCTTCGTTCAGCGAAGAGACCACCGTCCATCGGACCCGGTCGAGAGGGGATCTACGAGCGGTCCGCGGTCCAGGAGTGGCTCAAAGAACAGGGCGTCTCGCTCGCGCCGTAAGTCAAAAACCGCTGCACGCAGAAAGACTGGAAGCGGCTGCGGGCGACGCAGTCGTGCGCGATGGTCGATGTCATCCCCGGTGCCTACTGGCTGAACTGGGTGATACAGGCGTCAGCGGTCGCGGATGAAGGTCCACACCAGTCCGGCAGTTCACGGCGCGGGCGAGCGGCATCGGGCAGATCAGCCGAGTGCGTTACTTTCTTGCGATGGAGTTCAGTTCGCAAGAGCGCGACATCCTGCTCGTTGCGCTTCACGAGCTTGCGATCACTCGCTCTGCCTTCGACGGCGACCCGGCTCGCGATCGGGTGAGCTTCCTTCCGTAAGAATCGGGCGCTGCACTCGCATCGCTCTCGTGGACCTCGAACATTTCGTCGCTAATCACCGAATCGACGAGCGCGCGAAGCCCTAGATCATCCTTGATGCGCAATCGCTCCAGGTTGATGTCTCACCCGAGGGCCACACTGACTGGCAGGAGCCCGGCCAGCGCTCGTTAGTCACCGTGAACGCGGACCGTGGCTTGGACAGCCGAACATCGATCCCGGGGCGGAATGCCGAGCGCTGACACAACGCCGTCTGACCATCAGGAGGTTGCAATGGCATCAGTCACTCGGCGAAACACCAAGAACGGCGAGCGCCGTTACGACGTGCGCTACCGCGACTCGGACGGGAAGGTTCACACCGAAACGAAGCGTACGCTGAGAGACGCTAAGCACACCGCGTCCACCGTCGATGCCGACAAGCTGCGCGGCGCTTGGATCGATCCGCGTAACGCGAGCCGCACCTTCCGGCAGGTGGCAGATGATTGGCTCGGGTCGAACGTCGCCAAGCGAGCGAGCACGTACGCGCGCGACGAGAGCATCCTGCGCGTCCATCTGCTTCCTGAACTCGCTGACTCGCGGATCGGGAAAGTAAACCCGGCACGCGTGCGCGGTCTCGTGGACGCGTGGTCATGCCGATTCGAGGCGCGGACCGTGCGCCGCATGTACGGCGTCCTGCGAGCGGTATTTGCGTTCGCCGTGGAGAGCAGCGTGATCGTCGCGTCACCGTGTCGGGGCGTGAAACTCCCTGCCGTCGAGCCCATCAAGCGCCACGTCGTGACCGCGGACGAGCTTGGACGGCTGGCAGATGCCCTCGGTCCCGACTACGCGTTGATGCCGTACCTCGGGGCGATGCTCGGTCTCCGGTGGGGTGAGGTCGCAGGGCTCCGCGTCGGGCGTGTCGACCTGCTCGGGCGCACCGTCACGGTCTCCGAACAGGTGACCCGCGGACTGAAGGGTACGAGCTATTCGGGCCGCCGAAGTCGGCCGCGGGGAGACGGACGCTGGCCATCCCCGAGGCGCTCGCCGACATGCTTGCTGCGCACCTTGCCCGACGCGGCCTCACCGCGGCCGACGAGAGCGCGCTGCTCTTCTCTGCCGCAGACGGCGACCTGCTGGAGTATGCGAACTACCGGCACCGAGTCTGGCAGCCTGCCTGCGTCGCAGCGGGCCTCGGCACCGTGACCAAGCACGCTGATACCGGTCGCCACGGTTACGAGGGCCTCACGTTCCACGACCTGCGGCGCGCCAACGCGACGGCCCTCGTGCAGGCGGGCGTCGACCTCAAGACCGCACAGGCCCGTCTAGGCCACTCAGACCCTCGGCTCACGCTCGGCATATACGCGCAGACCACGACGGCCGCTGACGAAGGGGCCGCGGAAGCGCTCGGAGCGCACTTTTCGCGTCGTCCGCGCGATGGACGCGCGATCGCATCGGCCTGACGCGCGTGTCGGTGGCCGCGTAGAGCCGCTGACCTGCTCTTTCGTTGGTCGGGATGCCGGGATTTGAACCCGGGACCTCAGCGTCCCGAACGCTGCGCGCTAACCAAGCTGCGCTACATCCCGATGGGAAAGCGAGTCTAGCCCTCGCGCGTTTCCGGTCCTTCGGTCGTTCCCACACCCGCGGCAACGAGGCCATCGATGGTGCGCCGCAGTGTGGACGCGTCGATCGGCTTCACGAGCTCGGCGTCGGCGTCGGCGCGCTTGGCGAGAAAGCGGTCGGCCTCGCGGTCGAGGAGGAGCAGGATCGACACGTCCGGCAGACGGCCGGCGCCGGACTCGAGCCGCAGGTCGATCGCCACCGCGACGCCACCCATGTTGGCGATCTGCATGTCGAGCACGGCAACGTCGGGCTCGTAGTCCTTCACGGCCTCGCGCACGTCTTGGCCTCGGGTGACCTCGATCACGTGTTGGCCGGGAGCGAGGCAGGCGGCCTTCACCTGGTCACGGACCCATTTGGCGTCAGCCGCAACGAGGATCGTGCTCATCCGCCGGTCACGCTACCCGCGCCGGTGCCATGGGTCGGCGGGAGGCGGCCGACGAGATGGCGGCCGACGGCATGCAGCGCGGAAAAATCGAACACGTCGTGGTCGAGTTCGGGCACGTACGCGACGGAGGCGTTGCCGAGGCGGTCCTCGAGACCGGCGAGCTCGCGCCTCTCTCGTTCCGCGACTTCTTCGAAATCAGCGAGGTTGGTGAAGCGCGCCGCCAGGCGCGCCGCGGCGTCGCGGTCGACCTCGCCGTTCCGTGAGCGGAGCTGCGCCGCGCGCGCTCGGAGCTGTTCGGGGGGTTCGCCCCCGTAGCGCGGGTGCACGCGGTTGACGATGAGCGCTTCGACGCTCATGTGGTGCTCCGTGAGGCGATCGGCGAAGTACTCGCCTTCCGCCAGCGCGTCACGGCGCGGCGTGGTGACCAGCACGAACGCAGTCTCGGGCGCGCCGAGGAGCGTCATCACCTGATTGGCCCGGTCGCGGAAGCCTGCCTCCATGCCCTCGAACGCCCGGAAGAACGCGATCACGTCGTCGATGACCTCGCGTCCGACGACACGCGCGACCGTCCGTACGAACGCGTGCGCGGCCGCACTCGTGACGCGGAACGCGGGGCGGGTGGGTGTCATGAGCAGCCGAAAGACCCGGTTGTCGAGGAGGCGCATGAGCCGCCGGGGCGCGTCGAGGAAGTCGAGCGCGTGACGCGTGGGGGGAGTGTCGACCACGATGAGCTCGAACGTGCCGGACGCGTGCAGCTCGTAGAGCTTCTCCATGGCCATGTACTCCTGCGTACCGGAGAGCGCGCCCGCGACGTTGCGGTAGAAGCTGTTGGCGAGAATGCGTTGCGCCTGTTCCTCGTTCTCCGCGTACTGGCCCACGAGCTGGTCGAACGTGGACTTGGTGTCGAGCATGAGCGCGTGCAATCGGCCGTGAACCGCAGCGTCGCCGTCGCCACGCCACAGCGACCGTGGGATCTCGTGCGGCGTGTTCGACAGGTGCTCGAGGCCGAGCGTGTTCGCAAGACGCTTCGCGGGATCGATGGTGACGACAACGGCGTCGCGTCCTCGCCGCGCGCCCTCGATCGCGAGCGTGGCGGCGATCGTCGTCTTGCCGACACCGCCGGTGCCGCAGCACACTACAACGTGACGCGTGTCGACGAGCTCGGCGAGCGTCATGGTGGCACCGCGTCCATGGCGGTGACACCGGCCGTGAGCGCGTCGGCGAGCGCGTCGACTTCCGAGGGACCGATGTCGGCCGTGAACAGGAGCGGCAGCTCGATCTGCGGCAGCGGGAGGCGTACCGAAAGGCGCGCGCGCTGTTCCTGCTGGCGCGTGCGGAGGGCGACTCGGATCGCGGCTGCCGCGGCGAGCGCGTCGATGTCGGCGTCGTCCAGCTCGATACCGGCGAGCGCGGCGTCGGCGCGCACCGCGGCGATCCCGGCGCCGTCCGTCGACGTGAGCAAGCCGTGCACCTCGGACACGCAGCCGTTCACGACGATGGGGCCGAGCTTCACGCCGGCGCGGTCCTCGATCGCGTACGCGGTGTCGACGAGCTCGTTGACGGGTGTCTCCTCCGGGAGCGTCACGAGCATCACCTGGCAGCGCGACGGGTCGGTGAGCAGTTCCACGACGTCGGACGCCTGCTTCCGTACCGGACCCACCGTCACCGCGTCGAGCAGGCCACGCGCGGAGAGCAGGAACTGCACCGCGTGGCCGGCTGCGGGTGCGTCGAGGACGATGAGATCGGCCGCACCCCCGCGCTCGAGTTGCTTCACCTTGCCGAGCACGAGGATGTCCTTCATCCCCGGCACCGCGGTGGAGACCACTTCGAGTGCGCCCGAGTTGCTGAGGCGCCGTCCGATGCGGCCGAGCCCGTGATCGTGGAGGTACTCGACGAGCGCGTCGTCGGGGGTGAGAGTCCGCGCCCGGAGGTTTGGCCGGAGTTCGGCTTCTTGGTAGGTGAGGGGCGGCTGCCGGAAGCACGCGGCCAGCCCCGATTTGCCCTCGACTTCCACGATCAGCACGCTCATGCCCGTCCGCGCTGCTGCGACGGCGAGCGCGGCGGTTACCGTCGTCTTCCCCACTCCGCCCTTGCCCGCGACGATCACCACCCGGGAGGCCGAGCACAAGCGCTCGAGGTCCATGCCCCACGATGCTACGGGAGTCCTGATCGCGCGCCGTCTCCGACGCTTCGTCGCGTTCGCGGCACTTGCGCTTGCGGCGTGCGTGGCAATCGGTGACGCGTACTCCGCGGACGCGGGAGCAACGGCGGCGCGTGGCCGCGGCGGGATCGACGTGGTGCAGGTCGAGGGCTACTTCGATCCGCCCAACCAGTCGCTCGTGCGCGATTCGATCGCCGATGCCAACGATCGCGGTGCCACGTTGCTCGTGCTCCAGGTGAAGTCGGGGGGCGCGATCGACGTCGCCGTGCGCGACATCGTGCGGGCCATCGACAAGTCTGATGTTCCCGTCGCCGTCTGGGTGGGTCCGTCGGGTGCCAATGCCGAGGGCGCGACCACCGTGCTGCTCGAGGCCGCGCACCTCGCGTACATCTCGCCGGGCTCGAGCGCCGGCGCCGGACAGCCGTTGCGGCTCGATGACCCGGGGGCGAGCACGCGCGCCGGTGTCGCCGACCAGTTGGCGGCGCTCGCGAAGGAACGCGGCCGCGACCCCGATGGGGCACGCAAGCTCGCGAGCCGCAGCCTCGGGGCAAGCGACGCGCGTGCAGCGGGGGCGACCGACGGCGTGCGACCGACGATCGGCGAGCTCATCGTGCGCCTGAACAACAAGACCGTCACCACCGCCGCCGGCGACGTGACGCTCTCGACGGCCAAGGTCGTCGGTACCGGACGCGACCGTCGGCGACAACCGAATCAAGAGGTGCGGTTTCGTCGCCTCGACCTCGGCGGCCAGCTCCTGCACCGGCTGATCAGCCCGTCGATCGCCTACTTTCTCCTCGTCGCAGGGCTCGCGCTCCTCGTGTTCGAGTTCTACACGGCGGGCATCGGTCTGGCCGGACTGGTCGGAGCGGTGTGCGTCGTCGGCGCGTTCGTCGGTCTGTCGCATCTGCCGGTGCATTGGTGGGCGTTCGGGCTGCTGCTCCTCGCCACGTTCGGTTTCGCCGTCGACGTGCAGGTCGGCGCGCTCGGAGTGTGGACGGTCATCGCGACGATCGCGCTCGGCGCGGGGTCCCTCTTCTTCTACGGGGGCTCGTCACAGCTGCGACCCGCGTGGTGGGTGCTGCTGGTCGTGTGCCTGGGGATGTTCCTGTTCATGGTGGGTGGCATGACCGCGATGATCCGTTCGCGGTTTTCCACACCCACGATCGGCCGCGAGGGCATGGTCGGCGAACTCGGTACCGCAGAAGTACCCGTCGATCCCGACGGTGTGGTGCTGATCCGCGGCGCGCGCTGGCGCGCCCGCACCAACCGCGCCACGCCCGTCGCCGCGGGCGACTCGGTCCGGGTGGTGGCGGTCGAGGGCCTGGTCCTCGAGGTCGAGCCCCCGGAGGGCGGCGCCCGCGATCACCGCGACCGCTCGCGCCGCGCCAAGAGCGGGAAGGACTCCGAGGAAGACTGAGCGATTCCCCTCTTGTGGCACCGCGCGGTGCCGAGTAGGTTCCGCGCGACGAGCCCGGCCGATGCGGGATCGAAGCCGGCGCGGAGAGGGGGGAGTCGGTGGCCGTCCGCACACTCAAGACGTGGCGCGACCGGGCAGCCTGCCGGGGTCCGGAGACTGTGCTGTTCTTCCCGCCGACGACGGCCGAACGGCGCGACGAACGTGAAGCGCGCGAGCGGAGCGCGAAGGCGATCTGTTGCGGATGCCCCGTGCAACCCGAATGCCTCGAGTACGCGCTCGGCCTCGGCGAGATGCACGGCATCTGGGGCGGCCTCAACGAGTCCGAACGCCGCGGCCTCCTCGACACCAACTACCTGTAGCCCCTCCCATCCAACTTGCGTCGCTCGAGGTCGTAGAGCGACCTTCAGCGACGCCGGTTCGGGTTGGAGGTGGGGCCGGGGATCCGGACGTCGCCGCGGCGGCGGGTCACGCCTTCCCGGTCGAAGTGCTCGAGGAGCGGCACGACGTACTTGCGCGAGCTGTCGAGCAGGTCGCGCGCGTCGCCGACGCTGATCGTGCCGTGCGCGCCGAGCCGTTCACGCACGAGCTCGCGCGCGCGGTCGACGGCGGACGCAGTGAACACGATGCCGGCGACGTCGACCAGAACACCTTCGCGCACGAGTGTGCGTGCGAGCGCGACGTTCTGGCTCTCCGGTGGTGAGAACGGTGACGCGTCGAGCGCGGCAATGAGCGCGACCGCCTCGGGCGACTCAGTGATCGGCGACCGCGTGGCGTCGCGCACGAACCCTCGATCCACCAGCAACCGCGCGTCGCCGTCGAGCGCCCCGCGGAGATGGCCCGCATCGACGCCGAGCCTGCTCGCCAACGTGGCGAGCTCGATACCGTTCCCTCCGAGTACCAGCTCGCGCGCGCGATTCCGAAGCGCGGTGAGGAGAGCGGTGTCGACGAGCGAGTCGTCGACGCGCGACGCGATCCCGGACTCCACCGTCGCAGCAACGAGCTCGGCTGCACCCGCGTCGGACAGCCCAGTGAGCCTCGCGACGTCGGCAACCGGCACTCGGTCCCGGCTGGCGAGCAGCCGCGGGCCGAGCGGCAACGCAAGCCTCGCCGCGGCATCGCGGCCGTCGCCGACTGGATCGACGTCGAGGACCTCCGCACCGGCGACGGTGCGCGCCCGCCCCGAATCTCGGAGCACCACCCGGTCGCCCGGGGCGAGCGGGAGTGGGGCTGCGAACCTGAGCCGCGCGAACCGCCCGCTCTCGTCGAGCGCCCGGAACGACACCTCGTGCTCGCCCGATCCCACGTAGGCCTGCAGCCGCGCCCGGTTCTGCACGACTTCGTCGGGCACCGACGTCACCGCGACGTCGACGACCGCCGCCGCCGTCCATTGTCCCGGCTTCACGAGCGCATCGCCGCGCGCGAGATCCGCGCGCTCGATTCCCGAGAGATTCAGCGCGACGCGAGTACCCGGTGCGACCCGCTCGACGCGACGGTGGGCAGACTCGATGCCGCGGACGCGCGCACGGGTGCCGTCGCGGCCGACCTCGAGGACATCGTCGATGGCGACGGAGCCTCCGGCCAACGTGCCGGTGACAACGGTGCCCGCACCGCGCGGCGCGAACACGCGGTCGACCCAGAGGCGCGGCCGTCCGCGATCCTCCGCGGGGGGCGCCGACTGCAGCACGGCGTCGAGCGCAGCGCGCACGTCGTCGAGGCCGCGGCCCGAAATGGAGTCGCAGATCACAACGGGTGCCTCGCGCAGGCACGAGCGGGAGAGGCGTGAGGTGATCGCCTGCTGCGCGTCGTCACGGGCCTCGGCGTCGATCGTGTCGGCGTTCGTGAGTGCTACCACTCCGTGCGTCACGCCCAGCAGCTCGAGGATCACGAGGTGCTCCTCGCTCTGCGGCATCCAGCCCTCGCGCGCCGACACCACGAACATCACCACGTCCACCGCGCCGACGCCGGCAAGCATGTTCTTGAGGAACCGCACGTGCCCGGGTACGTCGACGAATCCCACCTCGGTGCCCGACCGAAGCGTGGCGAACGCGAACCCGAGGTCGATCGTGAGGCCACGCTCTTTCTCTTCCGCGAATCGATCGGGATCGGTCCCCGTAAGCGCGAACACGAGCGACGACTTGCCGTGGTCGACGTGGCCGGCCGTCGCGACTACGCGCATGACACGCGCAGCGCCTCCACGACCCGGGCGTCGTCATCGGGATCGATCGTGCGCAGGTCGCACACGAGCATTCCCTCGTCGACCCGGGCGACCACACCCTGCTCGCGCAGGCGGGCGTGGAGTGCGTCCGCGTCTGATGCTTCGAGCGCGACACCCACCGACGGGATCGTGAGGCCCGGAAGCGATCCTCCGCCCGCCGCAGCCTCCGTGTCGATGACCTTGACGCCAGGGACCGCGCGCGCCACGCGTTCGGCCCGCGCGCGCAGCTCGTCGACGGTTGTCGTCGCCATGCGCCACAACGGAATCGCGCTCACGTCACCCGAGAGATACGCGGACGCCACCGACTGGAGCAGCGCGAGCGTGACTTTGTCGGCGCGCATCGCCCGCGCGAGGGGATGCCGCGCGATGGTGGCCACCACGGTGGCGGTCCCCACGATGATCCCGGCCTGCGGGCCGCCGAGCAGCTTGTCGCCCGAGAACGTCACCAGCGCCGCACCCGCGTCCAGCGTCTGACGAACGCCCGGTTCGTCGCGCAACCACGACGGCCGGTGCGCGAGCCACGGCGTGGTGTCGTCGAGCAGTCCGGAACCGGCGTCGACCATCACCGGTACCCCGAGCGCCGCGAGCTGCGACACCGGCGTGGACTCGACGAAGCCGACCATGCGGTAGTTGGACGCGTGCACCTTGAGCACGAGCGCGGTGTCGGGTTCGAGCGCACGCTCGTAGTCGGCGAGGCGCGTGCGATTGGTGGTGCCGACCTCGACGAGCCGGCACCCCGACTCGGCCATGATCTCGGGAACCCGGAACCCGCCGCCGATCTCCACGAGCTCGCCCCGGGAGACGACCACCGAGCGACCGCGCGCCACGGCACCGAGCGAGAGCACCACCGCGGCCGCGTTGTTGTTGACGACGATGCCGGACTCGGCACCGCACGCGCGCGCGAGGAGCGATCCGGCGTGTTCGTGGCGCGAGCCGCGCTCACCCGACTCCATGCGGTACTCGAGGTTGGAGTACCCGCCCGCGACATCGACCGCATCACGAATCGCGTCGTGCCCGATCGGTGCTCGTCCGAGGTTGGTGTGCAGGAGCACGCCGGTCGCGTTCACAACGCGGCGAAGCCGCGCGCCCTGCAGGCGCGTCACGCGCGCAGCCGCGTCGGCGACAACTGTGTCGAATTTCATCGTTCCTCCGCGCTGCACCACCTCACGCGCGGCGTCGACGGCCTCCCGAGCACAGTCGACGAGGAGCGGCTGGGGAAGCCCGTCGAGGTGGGCGACGACGCGTTCCACCGAAGGAAGCGTCCGGCGTGGGTCCATCGCCATGGCTACGGCAGCGTAGAGCGACGCGCGGAAGACCGACGCGCGGAAGACCCCGGAGGGCCACCTACAATATGAAGGTGCAAGGCCCGGAATTGTGTACGACCGCCCACCCGAGAGGGGACTGAGATGCCCGATCTCACCCCTGGGGTGCCGAGTGCGTTGTCGCCCCTCGTTCGCCGGATCGTGGCGCCCAACCCGGGCCCCTTCACCGGTCCCGGCACCAACACCTACCTCGTGGGGATCGACGAGGTCGCGGTGATCGATCCCGGGCCCGACGACCAGAGCCACATCGACGCCATCGTCGGCGCCTCGATGCGCGAACGTGTCCGGTGGGTCGTGCTCACGCACACGCACCCCGATCACGCGCCCGGAACCGAGCGGCTCGTGAAGGCAACCGGCGCCGAGGTGCTCGCGTACGGGAGGCGCATCGACAAGGACGCCACGGTTGTCCCCGATCGCGTGATCGGCGAGGGAGACACGATCGAAGGCACCGAGTTCGGCCTGGAAGTGCTGCACACGCCGGGGCACGCACCAAACCACCTGTGCTTCCTGCTCGAAGAGGAGCGCGTGCTCTTCACCGGCGACAACGTGCTGGAAGGCATGTTCTCGGTGATCAACCCTGCCCGCGGCGGCGACATGGCTGTGTATCTCGCGACGCTCGCACGCCTCGAGAAGCTGCGCCTCGCCCGGCTGTGCCCGGGGCACGGCGACGTGATCGAAGAACCGCGCGCCCGCATCCAGGAGTACACCCAGCATCGGCGCGAGCGTGAGCGTCAGGTGCTGCGCGTTCTCAAGGCCGGCCCCGCGCGCGTGGTCGACATCGTCACCTCGCTCTACGGCGACCAGGACCTCCACCCCAAGCTGGTGGAGGCCGCCGGTTGGCAGGTGCACGCCCACCTCTTGAAGCTCAAGGCCGACGGCAAGGTCACCGGCACTTCGGTGAAATCGGCCTGGAAGCTGGCCTGACAGGCGTTTCGCGGGCGCGCGCGTCGGGCGCTCCCGAGCGCGTATCGTGCTGGCCTCCATGGCACCGGTGGTGTCAGCAGGATGGTCACGCCGCTTCCACTTCGAGAAGATCCTGCTACGCCACAGACTCGTCCCACAGGAGGGCAGGAACTTGACCACCGAACCTCGACGAGCGCGCCGCACCCGGCTCGCCGCCGCGCTCGTCACTCTCGTCGCTCTGCCCGTGTTCTTCGCCGCCGCGCCTGCCGCGGGCGCGGCCGGCTCGAACTCGCTCACCGTGAAGGCGGGTGAGTACACCTACAAGTTCTCCGGCAGCCCGAAGGCCGGCTGGGTCACCATCAACTTCGACAACCCCGGCATCGAGAACCACATGATGGCGGTGGTGAAGCTCAAGAAAGGCGTGACCGCCAAGCAGTTGAAGACCGCCGCGACTTCCGAGGACGACTCAGCCTTCAACAAGATCGCCGACGGCGACGGTGAGGTCTACGGCATTCCTCACCTCCTCGGACCGGGCCAGAAGACCACCACGATCACCAAGCTCGCGGGCGGTCACTACGGAGTGCTGTGCTTCGTGCCCGCGCCCGATGGAGCTCCGCACATCGCGCACGGCATGGTGAAGACGTTCGACATCTCAACGTCGAAGTCGAGCGCGAAGCCGCCGCAAGACGGGGTCCGTGACGTCACGCTCACCGACTCCGCGATCACCATCCCGCCCAACGGCATCCCGAAGACGGGAACCCTGAAGGTCACGAACGAGGGCACCGAGCCGCACAGCTTCTTGCTCATCAAGCTCGAGTCGGGCAAGACGATCGACGACGCCTACACCTACTTCAACTCGTTCTTCGAGACCGGCAAGGCCGAAGGCACGACGCCCGGGACGATCATGGGCGGTGTGGCCACGCTGGCCCCGAACGGCATGGCGTACCTCGAGGTGACGCTTTCGGCTGGCCACTACGCGTATTTGAGCGCCGAAGGCGACGCGCCCGACGACGACTACTCGTTGGGTCTCAAGGGCGAGTTCGACGTCAAGTAGCAGCACACCACTGACTCGAGGGAAACCATGAGGAAGACGCATCGCGTCGCGGTTCTCACGGCCGCACTGGCAGCGTGTCTCGCGACGGTCGGCTTGGGCGCCGCTATCGCGCCCGGTGCCGGCGCGGCCGGATCGAACACACTCACCGTGAAAGCGGGTGAGTACACCTACAAGGTTTCGGGCAGCCCCAAGGCGGGATGGACCGAGGTCGAGTTCGACAACCCGGGCCTCGAGTTTCACATGCTCGGCATGGTCCAGCTCAAGAAGGGTGTGACCGTCAAGCAGTTGAAGGCGGCGCTGCTTTCCGACGACGAGAACGCGGGGAACAAGCTGGTGGCCGGCGATGGCGACGTTTCTCCGCTCCCGAGCTTCCTCAGCGCCGGCGAGAGGACGACCATCCTCACGAAGTTGCCGAGCGGCCACTACGGCATGTTCTGCTTCGTCCCGGCACCGGACGGCGAGTCCCACGTGGCGCACGGCATGGTGAAGGTGTTCGATGTGGGCTCCGGCAAGTCGAGCCTGAGTCCACCGAAGGACGGCGTCGTCAATGTCACGATCTCCGACAGCGGGATCACGTTGCCGAGCTCCGGGTTGCCGAAGAGCGGTTGGGTGAAGGTCACGAACGGCACGTCGGTGCCCCGTTCCCTTACCCTCGCGCGTTACCTCACCCCGACCGCAACCTTCGAAGATGGTGACGCGTACTTCAACGAGTTCTTCGAGAGCGGCCAAGTCCCGACCGGTGACCCGCCAGCCGCGATCGCAGGCGGGATCGAGGGTATCGCCCCCGGAAGTACGGGGTACTTCGAACTCGCGATGAAGTCGGGCCGCTACGTGCTGGTGAGCTCCAACGCCGAAGAGGAGAACGATCCGAACGAGCTGCACACCGACTTCACGGTGAAGTAACGCGCCGGCACCTCCATCATCTCGCGAACAGGCCCGGGCATCACGCCCGGGCCTGTTCCGCGTCGGCCTGTGCGATGAGGTCGAAGATGCGGGCGGTGCAACCGCTCATCTCGATTGGCGGCAGGAGGTCGGTGACGATCCGGTCGGCGAGCTCGAGGAAGGCCGCGCCAGCCGGGCTGCCGGGCGCACTCAGCACGACCGGGGTTCCCGTGTCGCCGCCTTCGGACACGGCCGGCTCGAGTGGGATGCGCGCGACGAGCGGCGCGCCGATCTCCGCCGCGAGCGCGTCGCCCCCGCCGTGGCCGAACACCTCGTGACGAGACCCGTCGGGGAGCACGAGCTCGCTCATGTTCTCCACGACACCCGTGACCTTCATGTACGACCGCCGTGCCATGTCGGCCACCCGCACCGCGACCTTCTGCGCTGCGCGAGCCGGGGTGGTGACCACGAGCATCTCGGCCTGCGGCAGCATTCGTGCCAGCCCCATCTGGATGTCGCCGGTGCCCGGCGGCATGTCGACGAGCAGGTAGTCCATCTCGCCCCACCGCACGTCGGTGAGGAACTGCTCGAGTGCCTTGGTGAGGATGAGGCCGCGCCACATCAACGCGGTGCCTTCGTCGTCGACGAGGAACCCCATCGACACGACCTTCAGGTGACCCGGGTTACCACCCGTGCCGGTGGCCGTGTTCGGGACCTCGACCATGTTCGGCGTGATCTTTCCTTCGGTGCCGCCCAGCCGTCCTTCCACTCCGAGCATGCGCGGCACGCTGAAGCCCCAGATGTCGGCGTCGAGCACGCCCACGGTGAGCCCGCGCGCCGCGAGTGCCGCGGCGAGGTTCACCGTGACCGACGACTTGCCCACGCCACCCTTGCCGCTTGCGACCGCGAGAACGCGTGTAGTGGAGGGCACCTCGGTGGGCGCGGCGTTCTCACGTGCGTTGAAGCGGGCACGCTGCATTGCCGCGGTCTTCTGCTCGGCGGTCATCTCGCCGTACTCGACGGCGACGGCAGTGACCCCGGGGAGGCCCCGTACCTTCGACTCGACGTCCTGCTTGATCTGCGTGCGCAGGGGGCAGCCCGCCGTGGTGAGCGCCACCCGGACCATGACCGAGCCCTCCGGCGCCACCCGGATGTCGTCGACCATCCCCAGCTCGACGATGTCGGCGTGGAGCTCGGGGTCGATCACACCCCGGAGCATGTTTCGGACGTCTTCGGGCGCGGGAGGGGGGCCCGCCACAGGCTGGTGGACGGGGGCGCCGGGATCATTGGGATCGGGGACGTTCACAGGCATGCTCACCACTGATTAATACAGGCTAGACCTTGAAAATATGCCGGAGGGCGGCTACCGTCAAGCGCAATGCCCAGTTCACCCGACCAGCTCACCGTTCTGAAGGCGCTCGGCGACGAGACCCGGTTCTCCATGTACCGGGAGCTCGCACGCTCCACCGCGGCGCTCTCGGCGCAGGATCTTGCCGAGCGGCTCGGACTTCACGCCAACACGGTGCGGCTGCACCTCGAGCGTCTCCGGGAGGCCGGCCTCATCGACGTCGAGCCGGTTCGGCGGGGCACCGTCGGGCGCCCGCAGCACCTCTATTTCCTCGCAGCCGGCGCGCCGGCGCTGGGGTTCGACCCACCGGCCCACGCACTGCTCGCCGGGTTGCTCGCCGCGCTCGCCGAGCGTGTCGGTGCCGATGCCGCCGACGCCGCCGACACCGGCAGGGTCTGGGGAGCCGACACTGGCCGGCGGACGCGCTCGGAGAGCTGCCTGCATGCACTCGAGGCGGAGCTCACCCGACTCGGTTTCGAGCCCGCGGTGGAACCCGCCGACGGCGAGCACGAGGGGGGCACCCGGATCGAGTTCCTGCATTGCCCGTTCCGTGAGCTCGCGGAGGCGTATCCCGAGCTCGTGTGCAATCTGCACCGGGGTTTGTGCGAAGGCGTGGTCGAAGCCGCCGGCGGGGGAAGAGTCGAGCACTTCGCGACGTTGTACGACGCCGAGCCCTGTCATGTGGTCGTCGGGGTCGGTTATCCTGAAAGCGACCAGTAGGAGAGAAGAGGTCCGATGTTCACTGTTCAGGACGCCAGCACCGTCTTCACGCTGACGGACGTCGCGGCGGACAAGGTCAAGAGCCTCATCGAGGTGGAGGGCAACCCGGAGCTCGTGCTACGTGTCGCGGTACGGCCAGGTGGGTGCTCCGGCTTGAGCTACGAGATGTTCTTCGACGCCGACATCGCGCCTGACGACGTGCAGACCCAGCACCGCGGGGTCACCGTCGTCATCGACCCGGCCAGCGCGGAGCACCTCGCCGGGGCCGCTCTCGACTTCAAGGACGGTCTGCAGGGCGCCGGGTTCTCCATCGAGAATCCCAACGCCACACGGAGTTGCGGCTGCGGTCAGTCGTTCTCCTGATCCCGAGCGTCTGACCGGTTCGACGGGAACCGGCCGAGAGGAGCGCCTGATGACCCCTACGTGGCCCCCCACTTCGAGCCCCGGACCGTTCACGCCCCCCCGGCCGTTCGACCCGAGTCCGGGCGTTCCCACGCCGCCGACCCCTCACACACCACCCGTTGCCGCGCCGCTCGCGGCCGCGCCTGCACCGAGTCCGCCGCCGGCACCCGCACGCACCGCGCGCAAACCGGCGAAGAAGCGCCCCGCGAAGAAGCGCGTCGCGAAGAAGCCGGCGAAGAAGGCCGCGC
>JBBDHW010000018.1 GCA_040880805.1 Acidimicrobiia bacterium
CCCCCCCCCCCCCCCCCGGCCGGGATGCCCCATCGCCCGCACTGCCTCATCGAGAGACTCGTCAGGCTTCAGGGTTCCGTCCCATCGCGCCGAGCAGCCGGTCCTGTGGCGACGCATCGGCCGCCACCGGGATCTCGGGGCCGACGATGCCGGCCTGCCTGCCAATGTCGGGCATCTGGGGCACGAACATGTCGACGCATGCGCTCACGAGCTCCGGGTCGAGCCGGCGATCGGCACCGATCGCGACCGCGAGATCCCAGGTGTGCACCAGCTGGTCCATCGCGGTCCCAGCCGCCGCCTCACGGATCGACCACTCGAACCCCGCCGGCGACATGCAACGCCGTTCGAGCGCGCCGGGCACCCGCGCCGCCTCCACGCAACGCGCCACCGCGGCGCGATACGACTCTTCATCTGTCCCGACCGGCTCGCCGGCGAGACCCAACGCACCCAGCAGGTACCCGGTCCCGCCCACCATGTGCGCCAGGAGCGCCTCGACATCCCACGCGGCGCACGGGGTCGGCGCGTGACGCTGCTGCGCCGGTACCTGCCCCACCAGCGACGCCGCGTTCGACGCCGACCGCTCGAACAACACCACCGTATCCATCGGCACCCCCACTCACTTCAGAACCTGCTCAGTTGAGACTACGCTGAAATGATGACGGGCGCTACTCACACTGCGCCTCTTGCTGATCGCGCCGGATCGACGCACCCGTGCCGGGCCTGCGGGCGCGATCGTCAGGCGTCCGCGAGCTGCGCAAGTGCCGTGTGGAGGCGCGAAGAAGATCGCTACGTCGGCCTGCTCGCAGGCCGCCGGGGCGCGTCCCAGGGGTCGGCGGACGGACCGGCGCGTGTGACCACCGGCGTTTAGCGTAATGAGGGTGACGCACGTCGAGTTCCCCAAGGCGACCGCCCAGTCATTTGTCGGTCGCGGCGAGGAGCTCGACGTGCTGCTCGCCGCATTCACGGCGGCCGGAGAAGGCTACGGCGGCGCGGTATTCGTGGCGGGAGAGCCCGGGATCGGCAAGACCCGCCTCGTCGAGGAGTTCACCGTGCGCGCTCGCCGGGGCGGCGCATGCGTCAACTGGGCGACATGCCGGGAGGATGGTGGCGGCCCGGCATTCTGGCCGTGGGTCCAGGTCATCCGCTCGTGCATCGAACAGGGCTGCAGTTGCGAGCTCGATTCGTCATTGGTGTCGCGGGTGGCCGACGCGCAGCGCTTGGTCGAGACGGATGAACCACTCGACGAGCTGGGAGGTGATCAGGCCCGCTTCCGCCTGTTCGACAGCATGACCACCCTGCTGACGCATTCGTGCACAGCGAGCCCGATGGTCGTCGTCGTCGATGATGTGCATTGGGCTGACGTGCCCTCGGTTGAGTTCTTGCGCTTCTTCGTCCCGGAGCTGCGTGGGGTCCGGCTCCTCCTGGTGAGCACATACCGTGATGCTGATGTCGATCCGGCCAGTGACGTCGGCCGGCTGCTGTGGGACGCGATGCGCACGAGCCCGCGGCTGCAGATCGCGGGACTGTGCCGAGACGAGGTCGGCGCTCTGTTGAGCTCGACCGCGGGCGAGACCGCCTCGGATGAGCTCATCGACACTGTCTTCACGCGCAGTAGGGGCAACCCACTGTTCGTCGCAGAGTTCGGGCGATTGCTGCGCACACATACTGCTATCGCGCCGGCCGAACTTTCGGTCCCCGAGGGAATCCGAGCCGTGATGCACGACCGGCTGCGGCGCCTCTCCCAGCCCTGCCGCGACCTCCTCGCCATGGCCGCCGTGCTCGGAGCGCACTTCAATGTCGAGGTCCTCGCGCAGTCGGTCGGGCGCGAACAGCAAGAGGTGCTCGAGCTGTTGGACGAGGCAACTCGTGTGCGGGTCACCCTCCCCGAAGACACGCGGTCCGCGGTGTTTCGCTTCTCGCACGCGTTGATGCGCGATGCAATCTACGAGGACCTCCCGTCGGCCCGGCGCATCGAACTTCACGAGCGGGCGGCCGACGCGCTCGAGGTCCTCGGCGCGACTGACGACGAACGCATCGCGGACCTGGCCACGCATGCTCTGCGCGCGGCGGACGGCACACGCGCGGTCTGGGCTTGTGAACGCGCCGGACATCAAGCCCTCACGCAGTTGGCCTACGAGCGGGCGGCGAGCTACTTCCGGACCGCGCTCCAGTCGCTCGCGACGAGCGGCCGCGATGCCGCGCCGCGAACCGCACTGTTGATCGCGCTGGGTGAAGCCCTGATGGGCGCAGGTGACGTCGAGGCGGCCCGCACATCGTTTGCCGAAGCCGCGCAGCTCGCGAGAACGCGCGGCGAGCCCGAGGATCTGAGCCGCGCCGCGCTCGGGTTCGCCGCCGGGCTGGGCGGCTTCGAGGTCCGGATGTTCGACGCCGCGCAGATCACCCTGCTCGAGGAGGCTCTCGCCGAGCTTCCGGACGAGGACTCGGCGGTGCGGGCGGCGCTGCTCGCCCGCCTCTCCGTCGCGGTGTCGTTTCTGCAATCCGAGGAACGACGCCGCGAACTGAGCGGCGCCGCGGTGGCGATGGCGCGCCGAGTCGACGACCACCACGTGCTCGCGCACGCGCTCGCCGCGCAGTGCGACGCGATCGCAGCCGCCGACTTCGTCGACGACCGAATTGCTGCCGCCTCCGAAGCCGTCCACCTTTCACTCCGTGCCGGCGACTCCGCGCAGGAACTGCTGGCCCGCCGGCTGCTACTCGTCGCACTCATGGAACGCGGCGACCTCACGGCCGCGTGGCGAGAGGCCGACGCGTTTTCGCAAACCGCCGAGCAGCTGCGTCAACCCGTGTACTCGGTGTACGTCCCGGTCTGGCGCGGCGCACGCGCCTTGGTCGGAGGACGGCTCGACGACTGCCTCGCCTACGCCGACGAGGCCGAAGCGATCGGCGCGCGAGCGGACAGCACCAACGCGCGCATCCAGGCATGGGTGGCGCGCATCATGGTCAACGCGCACCGCAAGGACTTCGACGCCGTCGACGCGCTGTGGCGCCCACTCGTCGAGTCGTTGCCCGATCTCGGGCCGAGCCCGACCCTTGTCGGCCGAATCATTGCCGCGCTCGCACGCGACACGTCGGTGCCGCGCCCGACACCCGCCGAGCTACGCGCGCTCCCGCGCGACGGCCAATGGCTGGGCGCGATGTGCTGGCTGGCACTGGGCGCGGCCGAGCTCGACGACGCCGAGCTCGCCGTGCCCATCTACGACGAGCTGCTCGCCTACGAATCTCTCTTCGGCATCCAGGGCATCGGTGCCGGCTGTCACGGCTCCATCGCGCACTGGCTAGGACGTCTCGCCGCGGTGGCCGACCGACCCGAAGCCGCGGCACGCCATCTGGAGCTGGCGGCGCAAGTTCACCGGCGGAACGGCATGCCGCTCCTGCTCGCCCACTCCTTGGCTGCGTTGGCCGAACTCGACGACGACGACGACCGACTCGCCGAGGCCGCCGACCTGTATCGCGGCGTGGGCCTCGACCATCTCGCCGCGGCTCCCTCCTCCCGTGCCGGCGATCGTGTCGGGCCACTCGCCGTGTTTCGCCGCGACGGCGAGCTCTGGACCCTGACCTATGCGGGCCGTACCGTCGCGCTGCGCGACTCCAAGGGCCTCCGTGACATCTCCTGGCTGCTGGGGCAACCCGAGACCGAGATCCACGTCACCGAAATCGTCGCGGCCACCGAGGGCGCTGCACCCCTTCGGCGCGACCACCTCGCGAACCGACCGGCGCCTGCGGAACCTGTCCTCGACGAACGCGCGAAGGCCGCCTACCGCTCCCGCGTCACCGATTTGCAGACCGACATCGACGAAGCCGAAGCGGCCCACGACATCGAACGCGCCGCAAGAGCACGGGAGGAGCTCGACTTGCTCCTGGCCGAGCTGGCGGCCACTGCAGGCCTCGGCGGCCGGTCGAGACCGATGACCGACGACGTCGAACGCGCCCGCAAAGCCGTCACGTGGCGTATTCGCGACGCGCTTCGCCGCATCGCACTCGTGCACCCCGAGCTCGGCGCCCACCTCCAAGACAGCATCAGCACGGGCACGTTCTGCTCCTACCGGCCCCGCGCCACCCACTCCTCGCCGCGCTGACCCGGCCCCCTCGCGCCCACCGGTTGCGGACCAGCCGTCGCCTAGCAGTCGCGAGGCGCAACCTGGCGCCTCCTCCGTGAACGACCTGCGTCAAGAGGACGCAGGCGACTTGCACAAACAGGAGAGCGCCATGGCCACCAAGACCGAGACCCTCGCCGGCCACGTCGAACGCTGCTACCGCACCGGCGACTGGGACGGCCTCGCCGAGATCTACACGCCCGACGTGCTCCTCGACGTGCACGTCCCGTCGTGGCGCTTCCAGCTCGAAGGACCCGACGCGCTCATCGGCTGGTTCAAAGAGCAGATTTCCCACTTCCAGAACTTCCGAGTCGAGTGGGTCCGGGCGACACCCACCGTCGGCGGGGTCGTCGTCGAATGGGAGATGCACGCAGGCGAAGGCGACAACGACCACCTCTGCCGCCAGGTCGACATCCTCCACGGCGACGGCACGCGCATCAGCAACCACGTCATCTGGTGCGGCGGCATGTGGAGCCCCGAGACGATCGCCCGCCAGAAGGCCGAAGCGCCCATGGTGCGCTGGTGACCCACGTTCCGATACGACCGACGGCAACCGCACCGAAAGGACAAGCCATGCCCAAGCTCAACAAGAACGATGCCCCCGACACGCTGGAGCTCGAAGGCTACGAAGGCCGGTTCGGCGAGCTCGCCGACTACACGGTCGGGTTCGAGACCTACACCGCAGACGCCGATCTCGCGGAGCTCTTCAAGGGGCTCCCCGACGACCGTTGCCAGTGCCCGCACTGGGGTGTCGTGCTCAAAGGCAAGGTCAAGTTCACCAACGACGACGGCGAGACGACCATCGAAGCCGGCGAGGCCTACTACATGCCCCCCGGGCATCTCCCCTATCTCTACGCCGGCACCGAAGTCATCGAGTTCAGCCCGACGGACGCGCTCCGCGAAACACTCGAGGTCGTCGAGAGGAACATGGCCCAGAGCACGTGACGCGCGTAGTCGGATCATCGCCCAGCGCCGCGTCGAGCTCTCGAGCCGGGCGAGGTGAGCGGACTCGAACCGCGACTTCGACCTCGCGAACGTTTTCGGCGCGCCGTTCGGACCTGACGCAACGTCAGATGCGACGCTTCTACGTATCGCACGTAGACGTCACGCGCTCGACGTGACGCGGCCGCCTCTCTGACCTGCCGAGACGCGGCCCAGGGTTCACGCCGTTGACCGTCCTTACGCATCGTCGCGCGGACTCCACGCGGACTGCGGGCCGACGGTCTTGCGCGCTGCCCCGCCAACACGCACCTTGGGCGACTGGCCCGCTGCGCCCGTTCGCTGCCTCGTCGTCGCACATCAATCACACGCGTCCGACGATCGGGCCCGCCATGACCCGCGGACTCCTACGCATTCACCGTAGAAGTCATGCGCTCGGAGAGTGCCGGCGGACTTTCGCGGACTAGACGACGCGCGTCACCGACAAGCCAGCGGCGGAACCGAAGAACCCTTCGAGCGCGGGCACGAAGTCGCCGCTCGACATCCCATGCAAATAGAGGAGCGGGAGGACCTCGGTGACCTTCGGGGACTTGCGGCACCACGGCGGCACGATCGAGCTCTTGAACCCCTGGCGCTCGCCCGTCTCGGGATCGACGCGCTGGTCGTTGATCCGCGGCGCGCGGATCTCGATCCCGCCCGCCACCGTCGTGACCGTCCGCGGGATCGCGTGCCCGTTGCGGACCACCAACCGCTTGCCGTCCTCGTCGACCTCGCCGGTCAGAGCCTCGATATACCCGTCGGCT
>JBBDHW010000019.1:0-45769 GCA_040880805.1 Acidimicrobiia bacterium
CGTAGAGCCGCGGGTTCGAGCGCGTGGCGCGCCCGAGCGCCACGGCGCGCGGCTCACCGAGCGCGCGCCGTCGCCCGCTGACGCCGAGCACGAACTGGCGCACGATCCCCGCCGTCGCGAACGCGCCGAGCCCGTACGCGATCACCTCGGCCACGCCTCGCGCGCCGAACGCCACCGCCACCACCATCGTGATCGCGCCGACCCACGCGGGGACGAGCAGCCGTTGCCGGAGCACGTCGCCGCTCGTCGCCCGCCACGGCAGCGCGGGCGCGACCGCCATCAGGAACAGCAGCGCGAGGCCGATCGGCGTGGTCATGCGGTCGAAGTAGGGTTCCCCCACCGACAGCCGGCTCCCGCGCAGCGCCTCCGCGACGAGTGGGAACACGGTGCCGAGCAGCACGACGAACGCGAGCCCCGCGAACAACAGGTTGTTGGCGAGGAACGCCGACTCGCGCGACACCGCCGAGTCGATGCGACCGGGCGCCCGCAGCCGGTCGCCGCGCCACGCGAGGAGGCCGATGCCCGTGGCGGCGACGATCCCGAGGAACGTGAGGAGCCAGGGGCCGATGTCGGACACCGAGAACGCGTGCACCGAGTCGATCACGCCCGAGCGGGTGAGGAACGTGCCCAGGATCGTGAGGCAGAAGGTGGCGACGACGAGCGAAAGGTTCCACACGCGGAGCATCCCACGGCGCTCCTGCACCATCACCGAGTGGATGAACGCGGTGCCGGTGATCCACGGCAGGAGCGACGCATTCTCCACCGGGTCCCACGCCCAGAAGCCGCCCCACCCGAGCACCTCGTAGCTCCACCAGGCCCCGAGGATGATCCCGACGGTGAGGAAGCCCCACGCCATCAACGTGGCGCGCCGGGTGTCGGCGAGCCAGCCCTCGCCGAAGCGGCCGGTGACGAGCGCGCCGATCGCGAACATGAACGGCACCGTGAATCCGACGAGGCCGAGGTACAGCATCGGCGGGTGGAACGCCATGAGAATGTGGTTCTGGAGCAGCGGGTTGGGGCCACGGCCGTCGAGAGGCGTGGTGGCCAGGGTCTTGAACGGGTTCGCGGGGCCGAGCATCAGTGCGAAGAAGAACAGCGCCACGACGAGGCCGGTGATCGTGGCGACGGCCACCAGCGGGTCGGCGGCGCGGTGGCGGAACTTGTGCGCGACGAACGCGAGGTAGCCGCCGAGGATCACTGCCCACAACAGAATCGAGCCGGCGAGCGCGGCCCACAGCCCGGTGATCGTGAAGAGCAGCGGCGTGCCGCGCGCGTTGTTCTCGGCGACGTACTGGATCGAGAAGTCGTGGCTGATCAGCGCCCATTCCATGAACCCCGCCGCCGCGAGCGCGGCGAGCAGCACCACGAACACACAGCGGCGCCCGATGCGCAGCAGCATCGCGTCGTGCTGGCGCAGCCCCGCGATCAGCGCGCTGATGCCGACGACGGCCGCGCCCGCGCCCACGGCGACCGCGGAGTAGCCGAGCGCGGCCTTCACCGTTGGCCCTTCTCACCAGTGTCGGGCCTGGCAGTGTCGACCTTCGGTGGCTCGTACTCGGCGCCGTGCTTGATGAGGATGCGGTCCGAGTCGAAGGCCACATTCTTCGCCGTGCTCGCCCAGTGACCCTCGCACACGACGGGTGCGCCCTCCTTGAACAGATCGGGCGGGTCGCCGGTGTGGTCGACGGTGACGGTGTTCTTGCCGTCGGTGACCTCGAAGCGCACCCCGCGCGCGGTCTCGCGCACCGAGCCGTCGACCACCGCGCCGGCGAGCC
Organism: Acidimicrobiia bacterium; assembly: GCA_040880805.1. NCBI lineage: Bacteria > Bacillati > Actinomycetota > Acidimicrobiia > Acidimicrobiia bacterium. The sequence continues at coordinate 1,776 of JBBDHW010000019.1, forward strand.
GGAACCGCGACGTGCCCTCGTCGGCGCGGTTGTGCACCGCCTCCGACACCGTGCGGAAGTACACGACGTTGTTCGAGAGCTGTACCGCGAGCACGATGATCGCGATCACCGCGAACACACATCCGCCGACCGCGACGATGTACCGCGTGCGGTTCGGGCGGCGGCGCGGCGCGGACGGTGGAGCGGGGGGCGACTCGACGGTCGTCACTCGACCTCGGTATCGGGCAACGACTGCTCAGCGCGCTTCGTACGGCGCACGATCCAGAACCAGTAGGCGCCCAGCGTCACGCCCGTGAGCACCCAACCCGTGATCACGTACTCGGCGAACCTCATCGCGGCGCCCCCACTTCGACCGGAGGCGCCGGCGGCGCGGGTGGCGCGGCGCGCTCGGCAATAGCCTGCGCGACCTCGCGCTCCTCGCGCGACTCGTCGAGCGCGAGCAGGCGATAGCGCCGATCGAGGAGGTACAGGTAGAGCAAGGTGAACGCGAGCACTCCGAACCAGAGAGTGAACGCCATCACGCCGTGGATCTCTGCCGAGAGCTCGTCGTTGAACACTGTTCCTTGCTGGTGCAGGGTGCGCCACCACGTGACCGAGAAATGCACGATCGGCACGTCGGCGAATGCGATCAGCGCCGCGATCGCGCAGCGCTTCGCGCGGGCGTCGGGCGAGCTCGGGATGCGCCGCAGTGCGAGATACCCGAGGTAGAGGAAGAAGAGGACGGCGGTGGTGACGAGACGCGCGTCCCATGCCCACCACACACCCCAGACCGGCCGTCCCCAGAGGGAGCCCAGGACGAGCGTGAGCGCGGTGAAGATCACGCCCAGCTCCGCCGACGAGGCGGCCACGCGGTCCCACACCACCGCCCGCGTGCGCGGCCACAACCACAGCGCCGAGGAGATCGCGGTGACGCCGAACGCGAGGTAGGCCACCCATGCCGAGGGAACGTGCAGGTACATGAGGCGCTGCGCGTCGCTCTGCACACTGTCGGGCGGTGCGCCCCACAGGCCGAAGAGTGCGAGCACCACGAGCGCGACGAGCGAGAGCCAGCCCAGCACCGTCGCCACCTGCGGCTTCAGCAGTCTCATGCTTCCTCCAGGAGCGGCCCGAAGGCGAGCATCCCGATCGCGGTGAACAGCACGGCGAAGACCCCGAGCAGGCCCACCCACGGCCACGCGTCCGACGGGACGCCGTCGATGGCAGCCTCCCAGGAGCGGGTGGCCCCGAGCAGCACCGGCGCCACCACCGGCAGGAGCAACACCGGCACGAGGGTCTCGCGTACCCGCAGCCCGGCGGCGAGCACGCCGTACAAGGTACCGGTGGCGGCCACGCCGACGGTCGCGGCCAGGGTCGCGAGCACGAGCGGCACGAGGGTGTTCAGCTCGATCCCGTAGAGCACGATCACGCACACGGTGAGCACCACCTCGAGCACGATCAGCTGCACCGCGATGGCCACCGCCTTTCCGAGGAACAGCGCGGGCCCGTCGAGACCCGAGAGCCGCAGGCCGTCGCGTGCGCCGTTGTCGGCTTCGATCGAGTACGCGCGCGACACGGCGAGCAGCGATGCGAGCAGCACCGTCACCCAGAACAGGCCGGGCGCGACGCGCCGCAACACGCCCCGGTCCGGATCGAGCGCGAACGCGAACAAGAAGAGCACGATCAACCCGAACGGCGCGATCTGCTGAATCGTGACGCGCGACCGGGCCTCGATGCGGAGGTCCTTCCCCGCCACCAGCCGCACCTCACGCCACAGCGTCACCTGATCACTCGCTCGTTCGCCGGCAACACGGCCTGGCCCGCGGTGAGCACCACCTCGCGGTGTGCCAGGGCGCGGGTGCGGTCGAGCTCGTGCGACGCGATGAGCACGCTGCGGCCCTCGCTCGGCGCGGCCTTCACGATCTCGTCGAGCACCGCCCGGCCCTCGGCGTCGAGCCCGGCATGCGGTTCGTCGAGCAGCAGCAGTGTCGGATCGCGTGACCACGCGACCGCGAGCGAGAGCCGTCGTCGTTGCCCGGCCGACAGCTTGCGGTGCGGTAGGTCGCGCGCGCCCGCGAGCCCGACCCGTTCGAGCGCATCGTCTGCCGCCGCGGCATCCCGCCCGGCGGCGCGTGCCGCGAACCGCAGGTTCTCGCGCACCGTGAGGTCGTCGTAGCAGAACGTCTCGTGCCCGACGAGCGCGAGCTCACGGCGAGCGCTCTTCCGATCACGCGCGAGGTCGCAGCCGAGCACGACGGCCTCACCCGAGTACAGCGGCACGAGGCCCGCGACGAGGCGCAACAGCGTGGTCTTGCCCGCGCCGTTCGCGCCCGACAGGAGCACGATCTCGCCCGCGGCGAGGTCGAGATCGACCCCGGCGAGGGCGGGGAAGCGATCGAGCAGGCAGACGGCGGAGCGGAGACGGACGACGGTGGGCACACTCGCCTCCGGGCTGTGGATGACAAACGAGTGTACGAACGGTCCGCCCGGTGGGTCGAACCGGCCCAGGTGAGCGCTCCGTTACTCTTCGCGGATGCGGCGCTTCCTCGGCGCGACCGGCCGTGTCCTCATCACGGTCGGCATCCTCCTGCTGCTCTTCGTCGCGTACCAGCTCTGGGGTACGGGCATCTACGAGGCCCGGGCCCAGAACCGCCTGAAGAGCGAATTCCAGCAGACGCTCCGGGAGAGCAAGAAGCCGCCGACCACCACGACCGACAACCCCACCGTCACCACCGCGCCGGGGCCGACTACCACGGTCGCCCCGGTCGAGGTCCCCCCGAACGGCGAGGCGGTCGGTCGTATCGACATCCCGAAGATCGGCTTGTCCGCGTACGCCGTCGAAGGCGTCGACGTGGCCGACCTTCGCAAGGGGCCCGGCCACTACCCCGGCACGCCGTTGCCCGGTCAGCTGGGGAACGCGGCCATCGCCGGCCACCGCACCACCTACGGCGCGCCGTTCGGCGACCTCGACCAGCTGGCGGCCGGCGACGAGATCACCGTGGAAACCGTTCAGGGCACCTTTGCCTACAAGATCGATGTCGACCCGTTCGTGGTGAATCCCGACGACGGCGACGTGCTGCTCCCCGAGCCCGGCAAGGCGACGCTCACACTCACCACGTGCAACCCGAAGTACTCCGCCGCGGAACGCCTCATCATCAAGGCGTCGCTCGTGCTGCCGGAGGGTACGACCCCGCTCCCTCCGAGTCCCGGCACGAAAAACCCCGCGCCCGCCACGATCAGCGGGCTCTCGGGTGAGCGTTCGTCACGGCTGCCGGCAGTGCTGTGGGGCATCATCGTCGCGATCATCGGTCTGCTCTGGTGGTGGCTCTTCCACCGCTACCCGCGCTGGACCACCTGGTTCGTCGGCGTGCTCCCGTTCCTCGCCGCGCTCTTCGTGTCCTACACGTACCTCGAGCGCATGCTCCCGTCGAACTACTAGCGCGGAGCGCGAAGTTGCCGCTCGGGAAGTGCACGGGGCTCACTTCAATACTCGGATCGCACATCGAGGCCCGGGCGCGTTGGCCAGCCGGTGGTCTGCGGTCAACAGCTCGCAGTCCAGGATCTCCGCGAGGGCAACATAGGTTGCGTCGTACGCGGTCACGTTGGAACGCAGCTCGTACGCGCGTCGCATCAGCGGGAGAGTTGGGTAGCGCTCCACGTCGATCGCCTCGAGATCATCGACTGCGGTGGCGAGCCTGCGGTCCGAGATCGTGCCCTCGAGCCAACGTTTGCGAAGCACGGCAACGGTTTCGACATCAACGAGACCCGGCGCGGCGACATCACCGGCACTTCGGATTTCGCCGCGAGCTCGCCGGCCATCGGCCCCGTCATCACCGATCACGTTGGCCAGGATCGAAGCGTCGATGACCATCAATGCCGAGACCGCTCCTGGGTGAGATCCTGGGCTGCCTGCGCGAGCCCGACCCGGCCGCCCCGACGCCGCTCGATTCGGTCCAGCACGTCGGTAAGGCTCGGTTTTGTCGCCAGGCGCTTCAGCTCACTCGCGAGGTACTGCTGGAGCGATTGGCCCCGTTGCTCGGCGCGACGTCGCAACGCGGCGTGGACTTCTTCGGGGACGTCTCGAACGAGCACGTTTGGCATGCTTACATTATGCTATCAACTGCGCTTGGTTACAAGCAGGTTGTCGTGAATGGATCCAGCGTCTCGTCACGGGAAAGACGAGGCTCGTGGTCGAGATGGCGCAGGGATGGTCAGCTCGCAGCCAGGGGCTCGTGGACGAGGTGCGCGTGACGACGAACACGGGCGAGGGCAGCGATACCGGTGCCGACCGCTGCGACCCCACCCACCAGCACCGCGACTCGCGGGTTCGTAACCTCGGCCACCGCGCTCACGATGATGCTTCCGATCGGCGTCGAGCCGAGGAACACGATCGAATACAACGCCATGACGCGACCCCGGTACACGTCGTCGCTCTCCTGCTGGAGACGCGCGTTGCTCCACGCGATGTAGATCGAAGCCCAGAAGAACGCACCGGCGAGCCCGATCATCGCCAACCAGGCCCACGGGGCGAAGGCGACGAGGGAGTACACAATGCCGAACGCGAGCGCGGAGCGGCCGATGAGAGACACCGATGAATGGGTGACGCGCGCAGCCACGAGGGAGCCGACGAGAGCACCGAACGCGACCGCGGCGCCGAACGCCGCGAACAATTCAGGCCCGGAGTCGAACGTGATCCGCGCGAGCAGGGGCGCGACGACTTGCGTATTCAGCGAGATCGTGCCGACCACTGCCATGGCCAGCAGTGGGAACCGCACTTCGTGGGCGCGCATCACGTAACGGAAGCCGTCGCGGATCTGACCGCGCCCGCGCGGGACCACGACCGACGGACGCAGCTCATGCCGCCGGATCATCAGGAGGGCGAGGATCACTGCGGCAAATGATGCGGCATTGATATAGAGACAGATCGACGCCCCGAGCACTGCGATCAAGACACCGGCGATCGCCGATCCCACGATGCGTGCTCCGGTCATCGTGGCTCCGTTGAGCCCAACCGCGCTCGGGATGTCTTCAGGCTGCACGAGCTCCGCGACGAAGCTTTGACGCGTCGGGGTTTCGAACGCCATCGCGCACCCGAGCAACAGCGACATGACGGCGAGTACTGCCACGGACCGATGGTCATTCGACACGAGCAGGGCCGTGGCGACCGCGATCAGCGCGCTTGCGATGTTCGTCACGACGAGGATCCGGCGCTTGTCGCCGCGATCGGCGACGGTACCCGCGTACGCGCCGAACACCAGGAGCGGGAAGAACTGCAACGCAACGACGACCCCGAGCCCGGTCGAGTCATGCGTCTCGCGGAGCACGATCCAGCCGACGGCAGTGGCCTGAGTCCATGTGCCGATCACGGAGAGAACTTGCCCCACGAAGAAGAGGCGGTAGTTCCGGACGCGTAACGCCCTGAACGCCCCCGCTCGAGAGTTGTCCGTCACGATTCGTCGATGCGCGCGATCAAATCGCCCGCGCTCACTGGTCGGCCCGGTTCGATGTAGAGCTCGCGGACGACGCCGGGTACCCGGGTGACGACGACGGTCTCGACACCGTTCTCGTCGATCGCCGCAATGGGGTCCTCCTCGGCGATCAACTGGCCTTCGTCGACGACGACCCGGACGACGGTTCCGCTCACGGGCGTGCGCACGTCGTACACGTTTGCTCCTGTCCGAAGTAGCCGGATCGGTACCGTATCGCCGTGGTGTTCTTCGTGGTGACGATCGTGGTCGCCGTACTGGTCGTCGCCGTCACCAAGGGGAGCTTCCAGCGGATGGGTCGCATCCACCTGAATGCGCTCTGGCTGTTGCTCGTCGCTCTGATCATCCAGGTTGCGCTCGAGCTTGTCGACTTCCCCAAGGAACGGATCGACGACGTCGGGCTCGCGATCCTGCTGATGTCCTACGTGCTCATCTTCGCCTTCTGCTTCCTGAACCGGCGCAGGAGCGGAATGTTCATCGTGGCGATCGGAGTAGCGCTGAATGTGCTCGCGATCGCGCTCAACGGTGGGATGCCGACAAAGGACGACGTGAAGGAGCGCGACGGCGGCGAAGCGCACGTGCCGATCGAGCGCACGGTGAAGCACAAGCCGCGCGAAAGCGACGACAAACTCCCGTTCCTCGGCGATGTGATCACCGCACCCGGTGTGCCGAACCAGCAGTTCTCGGTGGGTGACATCGTGATCGGGATCGGCGTGATCGACATCTGCTTCGAGGCGAGCCGGCGGCCTCGCCGCCGCGGTGGCTATCTACCCGAAGCGGACTGGTCGGCTACGACGTGACCGCGGTGAGCAGACCGGCGCGATCGAGCGCTACCTCGAGCGCGCCCAGCACCCGCACGTCGTAAACGAAGCCCGGGGCCGAGTAGAGCGCTTCGAGCGCGGCCGGCGAGCAATCGGGCCGCCCCCGCGATAACTCGTCGAACGCGCTCGCGACTTTCAGCACCTGTCCCGCCATCACCGACGGACGCGAACCCATCTTGTCTCGGTGCGGCGTCGGTTCGGCCGCGATGATGTCGCCCGCCGGCGCGAGCAGGGGCGTGCTGCGAAGGATCTCCGCGCCGGCTTGCGCGACAGCAACCAATTCCGGTGCGCGACCGTCCTCCGGCTCGTCGAGACACACCTGACCGAGGTGGTGCAGGAGCGCAGCGGTCTCGAGTTGTTCGAGCTCGTGACGGGAGAAACCCAGCTCGCTCGCAGTGGCGACCGCGAGCGATGCGACGCGTTCGGCATGCCCCTCGCGCACGAGGCCTCCGAGCTCGGGTGCTGCACCGAGCGCACGGATCGTCTGGTCGTACGTGCGGCGGATGACGTTGAGCTGTTCGTAGGAGTACCAAGCTGCCAGCAACGGGATCGTGAAGACGACCGGACCCCAGAGACCCATGCCACGCTTGCCGTCGATGCCCTGGTCGCTGACCGCCATGAGCATCGCGCTCGTGATCAGCGCGAGATCGGCGCTGCGACCGTGCATCGTGATACCCACGTGACGCTCACGCACCATGCGAGCGATCTCGGCGATGACGATCGGTGTGATGGACGCGGCCGCGAGCGCGATCAACTCGCCTGCCCGGTCGGTCGGTGTACCGAGCTCCGCCACGACCGCGTAGTACACGACGACGGTTCCCAGCCCTTCGGCGAGGCGTTCCACGAAGAGGGCGAGTCGGCCCTCGACCGTGGTGGGCTCCGGACGAACCAGGAGGCTCGCGAGCAGTGCGATCAGCAGCACGAGCGCGGCGTCTTCGACCGACGTTCGCTCGGCGAGCACCACCATGAACGCGAACGAGATCGGGAGCGGAGCCCGGAGGGGCGGTCGGAGTTCGATCAGCTCGCCCGCCGCGATCGCGCCGCCGATGAGCGCGAGTGCCGCCCACTTGGTGCCCGGGTCGGAGAGTTCCGTTCCCACTGCAACGAGGGCGCTGCCCGCCATGAGGACGGCGACCTGGAGGAACCGTCTCACGTCTTGCCCGCCCGATCCTCGGAGCGATCGGAGTCCCGATCAGTGTCGAGGTCACCCAGGCCCGCCGAGCCGGTCCCAGCCTCGGGAGGAGCGACCTCCCACTCGTGGGCCTCTTCCTCGTGACCGTCCCCGTACTGCTCGCCCCGGCGCACGATCGCCGCGATGAGGGCGTCGACGCAGCCTTCGTTGAACTGCGTACCGGAGCCCTTCTTGAGCTCGTCGAATGCAGTCTCCTGGGTGAGCGCTCGGCGGTAGGAACGGGTCGAGGTCATGGCGTCGAAGGCGTCGGCCACATGGATGATCGCCGGCTCCACCAGCCCGGTACCGCTGACGGCAGCGTTGGCCGCCTCGGTGGTGGTGTCACCGGCGACAGGAGCGAGAAAGTCGATGCGGCGGAGCAGTTCGACGGACACGAACTCGTGGCGCTTGACGCGCGCGAACTCGGATTCGGTGAGACGGCCCGGCTTGTTGAGAAGCTGGTTCGGCACGATGAGCTTGCCGATGTCGTGCATCAGCGCCGCGTAGCGCAGCCGCTCCATGCGACGTGGGCTGAACCGAAGCTCCTCGCCCACGTACGCGGAGAATGTCGCAACGCGTTGCGCGTGGCCCGCCGTATACCTGTCCTTCGCCTCGAGCGCCAAGATCAAGGTTTCGATCGTCTGCTCCTGCGCCGCCTTCAACTCGAGATAGTTCGCGAACGTGCTCCGCGCAATCAAAATCGGAACGACCAGCAACGGCACCACCGCCGCACCAAGTTCGAGGTACACCCATCCGAGGCCGAGTCCGAGGAGGGCGAATGGATAGGCGCTGACATCAAACGCCGCGATCTGGCGTAGCACTTTCGCGTACGGTTCGTGGCAGCTCAATGCCACCGGAATACTGATTAGGAGCGCGTTCAGGAAGAGGTACGCCGAGGCGCTGAGCGCTATGGCTGCAAAAACAGCCAGTTGCGAGCTAGGACGGGGCTGATCGGTCATCGCCCAAAACACGGCCGCAGCGGCCAGCAGCGAAAGACCATCGGCTGACGCGTTGAACGCGATTTTCTGCCACGCATGCTGGCGGAGCTGCGCGATATCGAGCGCGCCACAGGTGCCAACAATGATCGGACCCAGGAAGAAGCCATACGCACGGAAGACAACCAGCGACGCAATGAGCACCATGACGTTCCCGCTCATGCCAAAGCCTGCTCGCGCCGTGACGTCAAAATTCGTGGCGGCGAGCGCAAAGAGTCCCAAGACGACCAGTGCTACAGCGATACGACCTGTAATGGGCTCATGTGACGCGACGGCTGACAGCACTACGAGCGCGATCGTCAGACCGCACAGCAAGAGCACGGTCCCTTGAATCAGTCGTTCTGTCTTGCGTTCGGTATCCATAGCCCTGTTCGGGGTGGAGATGGCAAGGCCTCAGCCTCTTGAGTGGTGCTACTTCCAACGTCCAGCGCCACCGGCGAGCAGCATTGCAACGAGTGCTGACGCGCCGGCTGCAACGCGGAATGCGGTCTTCTTCACGAGACCCCCTGAAACCTCGATCTCCCGCCTGGGCAACGCTGTGCGCCCTGGGGACAAGTCGCTTCGCTTCAGGTGTTCGTGTGTGTGAAGGCCGAGGCCTTGCCGTCTCCACCCGGACGGTCTTGAGTCCTCCCTGCGCGCTTCTCCGCGATCGAACCCCACTCAAATCGGGGGGACGTTAGTCTCACGCGTCGTCGCTCCCAACGCAAGCCCCATGAGCCACATTTGCAACGCAAGGATCCCCACGGAGGGTGGTTGGGTGGCCGTATCCTGTGCAACCATGCGGGGACGGGGCCCCTGGGAGGAACGGAACCACATGCCGAGTGACCGGCCGAACGGCGAATCAGGTTCGGACGAGGCGCAGCCGGAGGAGGTCCTCGAGCTCCAGGAGCTCGAGGAGGAGCTCTGTCGGCTCGGTGGCGTGCTGGCGGTGCGCGTGGTTGGTGACCGCCTCGGCCGACCGACCGAGGTGCACGTCCTCTCCGACAACAGCAAGCCTGCGAAGCAGACCGTGCGCGACGTGCGCGCGGTTGCGCAGACCGTGTTCGGGCTCGAACTCGATCATCGCATCGTGTCAGTGGCGCAGTTCGACGCAAACGACAGCGACGAGCACGCACACGGCGCGCCTGCGCGCACCGAGACCAGAGTGCGTGTTGCAAGTGTCAGGTTCGACAGCGAGACCGTGCGCGCGACGGCCCAGGTCGTCCTCGCCGACGGCGACCGCGAACAGACCGGCCACGCCGAAGGCTCCGTTGCGGCAATCGGCCGTCCTCAGCTCGTGGCCGCAGCTACGCTCGACGCGCTGCGTCAACTCGAGCCGGCGGCCGGGGCCGTCCACCTCTCGGCTGCAGACGTCACCCGTGTCGGTAAGTACCGCATCGCGTTGGTAACCGTCGTGTGGGTCGAACCGCCGCTCGAGTTAGCGGTGTCGGGTTCGGCAGTTGTGCGCCGTGACCGCGACGACGCCGTGGCGCGGGCCTTGCTCGATGCTACCAACCGCCGCATCTCCCGTTTGGAATCAGGGCGCGTCGCACGCTGACACGCGCGGGCTCGTCGACTCGCGCGAATCTTCTCGTCCGATGAAGCTCGTCGCGGTGATGGTTTCCTATCGACTCGGTGGCGCCGACGGCGTTGCCGTCGAAGCGCGCAAATGGGAGTGGGCGCTGCGCGAGCTCGGTTTCCATATCCGACGGGTCGCAGGTGAGTTCGACGACAGCGTGCGGCCCGACGACGTCTGGCTCCCGTTCCTTGCCATCGATCCGGCCGAGGGGAGCACGCTGGACCCTAAGGCGCTCGAGGCCGCGCTCGCGGGCGCCGATCTCGTAGTGGTCGAGAACCTGTGCTCACTCCCGATCAATCCCGACGCCTCGACGCTGGCCGCGGGCGTGCTCGCCGAGCACAACGGCGCGGTGACGTTCCACCACCACGACCTGCCCTGGCAGCGCGCTGGACTCCCGGCACCGGACGGGATCCCACCGCGCCGACCCAACTCGCTCCACGTGACGGTCAACGATTACTCGCGCGTCCAACTCGAGCACCGAGGCTTCGAAGCGGTAACCATCCGGAACACGTTCGATCTCGATCCGCCGCGCGGGCATCGTGACGCGACCCGCGAAGCATTCGGATTCGCACGCGACGACCTCGTCTTGCTCCTGCCGGCGCGCGCCATCCCACGTAAGAACGTGCCGGCTGCAATCGCGTTCGCCACGGAGCTCGCTGCCCTCGAGGCGCGCGCGGTGCGACTCTGGATCACCGGACCCGCCGAAGACGGGTACGACCTCGTGCTCGCGCGGATCCTCGCCGACGCGACGATTCCCATCGTGGTCGGCCGCGCCGCGTCGGCATCGGACGCGTACGCCGCGGCTGACCTGGTCGTCTACCCGTCGACGTGGGAGGGCTTCGGTAATCCGGTCATCGAGTCGATCGCGCACCGACGACCGATCGCGGTGGGGGGCTATCCGGTGCTCGACGAGCTGCGCGCGTTCGGCGTCGAGCTCCTGTCCGTCGACGACCCGCAAGGTGCCCGGGAGTGGCTCGTCGATCCTCGACCCGAAGTGCTCGAAGCGAACGTCGACCGTCTGCGGCCACACTGCTCGATCACCGACCTCCCCGACCGTCTCGCCGCGGCCTTCGCGCGAGCAGGATGGGAAGCGTGGTAGCGCCCGAGCCCGATCCGGTCATCGAGCGTCGGGCTCGGATCGCACGCGGCGTCACCCTCGCGAAGCGAACCGGCTACCTGCTGTTGCTCGGCGCAGTGGTCGCGTTCGTGGTGGCGGCGGTGGCGGGGTTTCCGAGCTGGGCCGTCACCAGCACCGTCATCGCGCTCGTCGGGGCCTGCGTCGTGCTCCCCGTACCCATCGTGCTCGGGTATGGACTGCGCGCGGCCGAGCGAGAGGACCGAGAACAGGGCCAGGGTGGGATGCCCGGTGCCGGACGGCAGTAGATTGCGCGCGCCGAACACCGTTTGGGCGAAGGAGTCACCGTGCGCTACCGATGCTTCGGTCGAAGCGATCTCGAAGTGTCCGAGGTTGGTTTCGGCGTGTGGACGCTCGCGAGCGACTGGTGGGGACGCGTCGACGACCCGCGGGGGATGTTGCATGCGGCGCTCGACGTCGGCATCAACTTCATCGACACCGCCCCCGTCTACGGCGACGACGGTGTCGGTGAATCCCTGCTCGCGGATCTGCTGAAGTCGAACCGCAACGAGATCATCCTCACCACCAAGTGCGGATACGACATCGACTCGCCCCGCCCAGAGAGCCAGTCGGAGCGGCGCCAAGACTGGGCGCCCGCGTCGATCCGCGCGCAGCTCGAGGCGTCGCTGCGCCGGCTCGGAACCGAATACATCGATCTCTACCAGCTGCACAACGCGCGCATCGAACCAATCCACGACGACGCCCTGTGGGATGAGCTCGAGCAGTTCCGAGTGGAGGGCAAGGTGCGCGAGCTCGGCGTCGCGCTCGGTCCTGCGATCGGGTGGGTCGACGAAGGTCTCGACTCCGTACGCGAACGCCCGATCGTGTCACTTCAGACCGTCTTCAACATCCTCGAGCAGGAACCGGGCCTCACCTTCGCCGCAGAGCCGAACGTGGCCCAGGGCAAGGCCGGACTCATCGCGCGCGTCCCCCACGCGTCCGACACGCTCTCGGGCAAGATCACACGCGAAACGGAATTCCCGCCGGGTGACCATCGGGCACATCGCAACCGCGACAACATGCTCGACAACTTCGACAAGGCCGAGACGCTCGCGTTTCTGTGGGAAGACACCGGGCGCACGATCGGGCAGGCTGCCATCGCGGGAATCCTCGCGAATCCCGCGTTCACCGCCGTGCTCCCCACCTGCCTCTCGATCGACGACGTCCGCGAATACGCGGCCGGGTCTGATCTTCCGCTCACCGACGACGAGCGGGCACAGCTCGACGAGCGCTGGAGCGAAAACTTCGGCGTGACCAACCGCTACGAGATGCCGCTGAAGTCGAGCACCAGCGGGTGACCACCACTCGCCGCTCGGCCCCCCTGCGGCTGGCGCCAGAAGAGCGCCGGTGCCAGCTCCTCGATGTCGCGTGTGTCGAGTTTGCAGAGCGCGGTTTCTACGGCACCGCGATGGACGACCTCGCGCAGGCAGCCGGCGTCACAAAGCCCGTCTTCTACCAACACTTCCCGTCGAAGCGCGCGCTGTTCGTCGCTGTCCTCGAAAACGTGGGGGAGCGGTTGCTCGCGGTGTTGGTCGACGCCACGAGCAGCGTTGAGACGGGAAGAGCGCGTGTCGAGCACGGTTTCGCCGCGTACTTCCGGTTCGTCGAGGGCGACCGCGCGGCGTTCCGCCTTTTGTTCGGCGCGTCGGCGCGCAACGACGCCGAGTTCGCCGACGTGGTCGACGACGTGCTCGAGCGCGCGGCGTCGGCGGTGAGCACCTTGATCGAGATCCCCGGTTCGCCCGAGCATCGGCTCGTGCTGGCGCACGCCGTCGTCGGGATGGCCGAGGGAATCAGCCGCCATGCGCTCACCGACCCCGACGGCCCCCACAATCCCGACCAGCTTGCGCACTGGGTCGCCGAGCTCGCGTGGTTCGGCCTCCGTGGGGTGCGACCGGACGACTGAGGCGCGGCGCAGGGTCGCGTAGGTCGATCACGGACGGCACCCGACGGCGGAGCCCCAGACGCCGACCCGCGACCATAAGGCCGAGAACCAGCGCGGTGAGCGCGGTCGCCGCGACCGCGACGCGTTCGGAGGCCGACAACTCACCGGCGAAGTACGCGAGCGTGATGACGTCGAGCAACACGTGCACGACGATTCCCGGCAGGAGTGATCCCGTGCGGAACGTGACGTAGCCGAGGAGCATGGCAAGGCTCGCGAACGGGACGATGCTCGTCGCGCCAGTCATCTGCTCGACATGACCGGGCAGCGCGCTGAACGCCAGCGCGCCGCCGACCAGTGCCACCACGACCGGACCGGTTCCCCACCGCGCGGTATCACGCCAGTCGCGGCCACAGATTCGTGCACACGCCGCGCCGATCAGGAGCACTGCCGCGAGCCGGTAGACGATCTCCTCACTCGTGGCCGCGAACGTCACGCCCTCGACCTTGCGCCATCCAGGAGTCGTTTGGCCGGCGATCGACTGGGCATAGGCGAGAGCAACGACGAGCGCGGTGAGCGAGCCGCCGACGAGGTACTCGCGCCAGGCGGACAACGAACGGCGCGACCCACCCACGCGCGCCCACCCGACGAGCAACACCAACAACGCGGCCACGGGCAACGCCGGCGACACGAGCACGCCGCCGATCGCCCACGACGGCTGCCCCGACCACGCGGACCCGACGTCGAGCGCGACCGCGACGAACGCGACCACGAGAACTGCGGGCGTCACCGGCCAAGAAGTCCAGCCCGCCCATTGCCAACTCCACCCGCGTATCTCGGTATCCACGCCTGCCCTCACTCACTCAGCGACGGGCGCAGTCTGCCGGGGCGCGGTCGCGCAGACAATGCTCTACAGGCAAAGACTCGGGAAAGGTTCGGCGGCCGTCGCGTTCAGGCCGCTTCGAGGTGGCTGGAGAACCAGTCGAGGGCGCGGCGCCAGCCGTCCTTCGCCGATTCCTCGTGGTAGCTCTCACGCTCGTCGCAGTGGAACCCGTGCCCCGCGTCCGGGTAACGGACGACCTCGGTCTTCACCGACGAGTCGGCGAGTTTCGTGCGCAGGTCTTCGACGCCGTCGACGGGGATCATCGCGTCCTGATCGCCGAACAATCCGAGCCACGGGGTCTGGAGCGATCCGGCTTCGCTCGCGAGCGGCGCGGCCATCCCCTGGCTGTTGTGGGTGATCCCACCGCCGTAGAAGCCCACACTCGCGCCGATCTTTCTCCGGGCCGCGATGAGGAACGTCACCCGGCCACCGAAGCAGAAGCCGACGATCCCGACGCTGCCGTCGGAGAAGCCCGCCTCGTGCAGGTGATCGATCGTGGCGTCGACGTCCATGAGCACGCCGTCATCGGTCAACCCTTCGAAGAGCGGCATCACCTTGCTGAAGTCGTCGTAGGGCGCGGTGCCGCCGCCCGCACGGTGGAAGATCGCGGGTGCGACTGCGTGGTAGCCCTCCGCGGCGAAGCGTCGCGCGACGTCCTGGATGTGACTGTTCACCCCGAAGGCTTCCTGGATCACGATCACTGCGCCGCGAACTTCGTCGTCGGGCACCGCCTCGAACACCGCCATCGGACCGTCGACCGTCGACAACTCGATCGTCTGCGTCTTCATCTGCGACTCCTCTACGACTTCACACTCATCGACTCCGCGGCGATCTGCACCGCCTTGATGATCCCCTGGTAGCCGGTGCAGCGGCACAGGTTGCCCGAGAGCCCCTCGCGGATCTCGTCGAGCGTCGGGTTGGGGTTCTGCTGGAGGAAGGCGTGCACCGAGACGACGAAGCCGGGCGTGCAGAAGCCGCACTGGAGGCCGTGCGCCTGACGGAACGCCTCCTGCACCGGACCGAGCGTGCCGTCGGCGGGACCGATGCCCTCGATGGTGACGACATCAGCGCCCTCGGCCTGCACCGCGAACATGAGACACGAGCGGACCGCAGCACCGTCGACGAGCACAGTGCACGCGCCACACACTCCGTGCTCGCATCCGAGGTGCGTACCGGTGAGCGCGAGGTCTTCTCGCAGGAAGTCGGCCAGCGTCTTGCGCGCCTCGGCGCGGCCGCGGCGCTGCTCCCCGTTGACGGTCAGCGTGATAGCGTGCTCAGCCACTCCGCGCTTCTCCCAGTGCTCGATCGAGCGCGCGCTGCACGAGGTGCGCACCCACATGTGTTCGGTACTCGGCCGACGCGTGCACGTCGTCAGTGGGACTACAACCCGCAGCGGCGAGACGCGCCACTTCGGCGAGCTCGGTCGCGGTGGGCGTGCTGCCGTTCAGCGCGGCCTCGGCGTCGCGGGCGCGTACGGGCGTGGAGCCCATACCGAACAGCCCGATCGCAGAACGGCGCACCGCGCCCGCTTCGTTCAACTCGACCGCGCACACCACACCGGCGAGCGCGAAGTCGCCGCTTCGGCGCGCGACCTCGTCGACTACGAAGCCGCACCTGCCTTCCCACACCGGCACGTGCACCGCAGTGAGCAGCTCCTCGGGCTCGAGGGTGGTGGTCCAGGTTCCTTCGAAGAACTCGGCGGCCGGGATGCGACGGGTCGACCCCGCTCGCGCGGCTTCGAGCTCGGCGTCGAGCGCCAGCGCGACGGCGGGTAGCTCGGACGCGGGGTCGGCGTGCGCGATCGACCCTCCGACCGTTCCGCGGTTCCGGATCTGGAAGTGCCCGATCATCGGCAGCGCCTGTGCGATCAGCGGCGCCGCCGCCGCGACGGTCGCGTCGTGCTCGGCGTCGGACTGCCGCGTCATCGCCTTGATCGTGAGCGTCCCGTTCTGACGCTCGACACCGCGCAGCTCGGCGACACGGTTGAGATCGACGATGTGCGGGAAGCGCGTGAGGCGCATGGCCAGCAGCGGCACGAGGCTCTGGCCGCCGGCGAGGAGCTTGGCGTCGTCGCCGTGCTCGGCGAGCAGCAATGAGACATCGGCCACTGTCTCGGGGGCGTGGTACTCGAACGCAGCGGACTTCATCGACGACTCCCGAAGCTGGGCGGCGCCCGAACCTAGCGCGAGGCCGCGCGCCCACGCACTCCGGCCCCGCCGCTTCCTCCTCCATTCGGCCAGTACTGTCGGCTGCGATGAGCGACGCGCCCGAGCCGGCGGTACCCGCGGCCACGGTCGTGCTCCTGCGTGACACGCCGGATGGCGTCGAGACACTCATGCTCCGGCGCGACACGGAGCTCGCGTTCGCCGGCGGCGCGTGGGTCTTCCCGGGAGGGCGGATCGACCCCGAGGACTACCCCGGTGGCGGTGCTGGCGGAGGTCCCGACGCGGTGTTCGAGGCGGCCCGCAACGCCGCCGCCCGCGAGGCGATGGAAGAGGCCGGGCTCACGGTCGACCCCCACGGGTTGGTGTGGTTCGCACACTGGACGCCGCCTCACGGTGCCGGCGCGCGACGACGGTTCGCGACCTGGTTCTTCGCCGCGCGGGCGCCGAGCGGCATGGTCGTCGTCGATGACGGTGAGATCCGCGACCATCTCTGGATCCGGCCCGCCGACGCGCTGCGTCGTCGCGATGCGGGCGAGATCTTGATCATCCCGCCCACCTGGGTGACCTTGCACACGCTCGCAAGCGCGGAGTCGGTCGACGACCTCCTCGCGCGGATGGGCGGAGCCGAGCCTGACGTCTACGTAACGCGCATGGGTCGAGTCGACGGAATCGGCGTATCGATGTGGGCGGGCGACGCCGGTTACGAAGACGGCGACTCGGCGAAGCCGGGACCACGCCACCGCCTCGTGATGGACGACAACGGCTGGCGACTCGAACGCGACGTGTGACGCGCGACCATCGCTACTTCACCACGGCGATTGCGGTGGTGTACCCCGACCTCGTGACGGTAGCCGTGCCCTTCCCGACCGGTCCGGTTGCCTGACCCTTCGCGTTCGTGGTGACGGTCTTCTTCTTGAACGCGACCTTCGCACCCTTGATCGGCTCTCCCGCGTCGCTCACGGTGAACGTGACGTTCTTCTTCGTCTTCTTCGTGTCGACAGTGAGGCCGGGCAGCACCTGGGTGTGCCACGTGGCGAGCGAGTCCGGCGTGGTGAACGACGCGAACACGTCGAGCGAGTCCGAACTCGCGTGGCCCTGCAGCTTCCAGACCGTGTCGGTGTCCGGCGCCTCCTTGAACTCGACGATCGCCCCGAGCTCGGACGCATCCTCGTCGGTGCGAAGGGCGAAGAGGCTGGTCTCGGCGGTGTCCTCCCACATCACCCAGAGCCGACCGTCGGGATCGGCCGCGAGGTTGACGTCCTCGATGTCGGTTCCTGTCGCAACGGTGATCGGTTCGTCCTCGCCGATCTGCCAGAGCAGCACCTCTTTGCAGGTCGGGTAGCCGCTGCAGTACGCGACGTAGGTACCCTCCGCGCCCGTGCGCGCCGCGATCGGCGTGCGCTGCGAGGGCCCGATCGCCTCGCCGTCGACGGCCGACTTCGGCACCGCCGTCGCGGTCCCGATCGACGGCCAGATCGGTTGCACCCACAGCCCGACCTGGTCGTCGACGTTCGAGTACCACGCGATGTACCCGTCGTCGTCGGTCTCGGAGAACGCGAGGTTGGGCATATAGTCGCAGCACGCGTTCCCCGTGAGCAGGTCGGTGTCGGGGTCGGCAGGGTTGAGCCCGAAGTGCAGGCCGAGGGTGAAGGAGACCGCGTAGGCGAACGCCGGCGTGCCGTCCTGGCGGAGCGCTGCACCTATCCCGTCGGGCATCGCGCTCTGCGACGACGAGACGCGCGCGCCTTGCTCGGTCCACGTGGTTCCCTGCGAGTCCGAGGTCGCCGATTGCATGCCGCTGCCCGTGCCACTGCTCAGGGTGAGGCCCGGGAAGAACACGCGGAGACCGCCGTCGGACGTGACGATGACCGCAGGGTTTCCCGCCGACGGCCATCCCGCCGACGCGGTCGCCGGGTCGCCGACCTCGCCGTCGGTGTCGACCGGCGTGTCCCTGATCTCCTCGAGGTTGCTGACGACGCGGGCGTGCCACAGCACGTGCAGCACGCCGTCTTCGGTGCGGGCCACGCTGACCTCGTCGATGTTCCGACCCTCGGAGTCGGTCACCTGTGTCCAGGTTTGCTCCTTCGCCGCGGTGTCGGTCGAGGCCGCCCACGCACCGGGCGTGACCGCAACTGCGACCGCGACCAGTGATCCCGCCAGAGCAACAACCCGCGTCCGAACTCCCCGATACGAATGCATGCCGGGCAGTCTCGCATGCGCGGGAACGCCGCGGCACCGCACGGGCGGTCGCGGCGCGTACTGTGCGTCGCTTGCTGGCGAGCACCGATCTCCGGTGGGCACGACGGCTGATCGTGGCGGCCACGATCCTCGGCCTCGTCGCGGTCGCGTGCACCGGCGGGGACGGCGGAACGCAGTCACAGCCCACGACCACGTCGTTGGCGGACACGTCGACGTCCGGCGGCACGACAACCCCGCCTCCGTCGACCGAGGCGCCCAAGACGATCGACACGATCCCCGGCATGCCGGGCGTGACCGACCCGAACAACCTGTACTCCGACGCGGGTGCCGGCAAGTTGAGCCCGGCGGTGGAGGGCGCGCTCTCGCGCGTCTACGTGCCCAACCGCAGATCGAACGACGTGTCGGTGATCGATCCGGCGACCATGCAGGTGGTCAACACGTTCAAGGTCGGCATCAACCCGCAGCACGTCGTTCCGTCGTGGGACCTGAAGACCCTCTGGGTCACGAACAACGCGGAGGGACGGACCGACGGCACCCTCACGCCGCTCGACCCGAAGACCGGCGAACCGCGCGGCCCGGCCATCGCGGTCGACGATCCCTACAACATGTACTTCACACCCGACGGCAAATCGGCTCTGGTCGTGGCCGAGGCACGCAAGCGACTCGACTTTCTCGACCCTCAGACCATGCAGCAGCAGGTCTCGGTCGACGTCCCGGACTGCGCGGGCGTGAACCACGCCGACTTCTCGATCGACGGCAAGTTCGCGATCTTCACGTGCGAGTTCCAGGGCAGCCTCGCGAAGGTCGACATCGTGAACCACACCGTGATGGGCTACCTGACGCTCAGCGGTGGAGGCATGCCGCAGGACATCCGCGTGTCACCCGACGGCAGCACGTTCTACATCGCCGAGATGGTGCGCGGCGGCGTGTACACCATCGATCCGTACGCGTTCACCGAGACGGGCTTCATCAAGACGGGAATCGGCACCCACGGCCTCTACCCCAACCGCGACGGCACCAAGTTGTTCGCCGCGAACCGGGGGCAGGACCACGTCGGCAACAACACCAAGAACGGCCCCGGGAGCGTGTCGGTGATCGACTTCGCGACGAAGGCGGTCGTTGTCACGTGGGACATCCCCGACGGCGGCAGCCCCGACATGGGCAATGTGAGCGTCGACGGCGGCACGCTCTGGCTCAGTGGTCGCTACGACGACGTCGTGTACGCCATCAACACCATCAACGGTGAGGTCACGAAGATCCCGGTTGGCGACGAGCCTCATGGGCTCGCGGTGTGGCCGCAGCCCGGGCGCTATTCGCTCGGCCACACCGGCAACATGCGGTAGGTCGGTTTGGTCAGGGGCGCAGTGCGCGCAGGGGTTCGCCGTTCGTCCACGCGGCAGGGTCACCCGGCTGCCACCGGCGGCCCGCTCCTTCCTCGGCGATGCGCTGGCGCGCAATTCTCTCGGCGGCGCGCGACGGTGTGATGCCATGCTCGTCGGCGAACGCGAGCACGCGCGCAGTAGTGCCTTCGATCTCCGCGGCGCGCGCGAGGGCGCGCTCGCGGTCATAGCCCACGAACTCCTCGGCGATGTTGATGATCCCGCCGGCGTTTGCGACAAAGTCCGGCGCGTAGAGGATCCCGCGCGCGGCGAGCATGCGGTCGGCGCCGATCACGCCGAGTTGGTTGTTCGCGGCGCCGACGATCGCACGGCACTGGAGGCGGGGGATGGTCTCGTCGTCGAACACGTCACCGAGCGCGCAGGGAGCGAGGATGTCGCAGGGCGTGACGAGTGCCTCGTCGGCACCAACCCTCGTCACGCCCAGCTCGCGTGCGAGCGCGTCGGCGCGCGACTCGAAGAGGTCGGACACGACCACTTCGGCTCCCGCAGCGACGAGCCGGCGCGCGAGCTGTGCGCCCACATGGCCGGATCCCTGGACGACGACCCGACAGCCGCGGAGCGAGGCGTCGCCGTCGAGCGCCGCGCGCACCGCGCGCATCGCGTGCAGCACACCGAGGGCAGTGACGGGTGACGGGTCGCCCGAGCCGCCCAGTGCCTCGTCGACACCGGTCACCCAGGGCGTGACTTCGGCGAGCCCGTTCATATCCGCGGTGGTCGCGCCCACATCCTCGGCCGCGAGGTAGCGGCCACCGAGCTCGTCGATGGCACGCCCGAGCGCGTGGAGCAGAGCGCTGGGACGCGCACGATCCGGGTCGTCCCACATGACGACCGCCTTGCCCCCGCCCTGGTGCAAGCCCGCGATCGCGGCCTTGAGCGTCATCGCCTCCGACAGCCGGAGCGCGTCGAGCAACGCGTCGTGCTCGCTCGCGTACCGCCAGAACCGGACCCCGCCGAGCGCGGGACCGAGCGCGGTCGAATGGATCGCGATGACCCCGCGCAACCCCACCGCGCGATCGGCGACGAACACCACTTGCTCGTGACCCGCGGCGGCCATCAGCGAGGTCACCGTCGCGCTTTGGAGCGATGCCATCGCGGGCTCGGTTCAGAAGGGCAGCGCGGAGTTGGCCTTGCGCAGCACGTCGAGCGAGTGCTCCCACGCGGTCTGCTCGTCAGCATTCATCGCGGGCATGAGCGGTTCGCTCGGCCCATCAGGCCCGAGCGCGCACGGAAGGCTGGCGCAGACGCCGTCGGCGACGCGTACCGAAACCGGGATGATCGTGCCCGCTTCCCGCCCGATGCAGCGGATCAGCCCACTCACCGCGAGGCCGATCCCATGCCGCGAGGCGCCGGCGAGCTCGCGCACGCGGTACGCCGCGCTGCGCACCTCCTGTTCGATCCCTGCACGCCACTCCGGGGTGAGGTCGAGCTTGCGTTGCTGGGCGTAGTCGACGAGCGACATCGCGCCGATGCACGCACCGCTGAACAAGAACACCGCCGAATCGCCATGCTCGCCGACAACCCACGCATGCACAGTGCGCGCGTGCACTCCGCACTCCCGGGCGAGCAGTTCGGCGAAACGGAGCGTGTCGAGCGACGTGCCGGTACCCATCACCGAGACCGGCCTATCGGCCCATCGCCGGGTGAGGTACTCGGTGAGGACGTCGAGCGGGCTGCTCACGACGATCGCGACGCGTGGCAACCCGCCACGCTCGATCGCTTCGGCCGTCGCCGCCATCACATCGAGGTTGCCCTGCAACATGTCGAGGCGCGACTGCCCGCTCTTCGTGTGCGCACCGACCGTGATCACGAGCACGTCTTCGGGTTCGATCTCCTCGAACGACCGGCCGCGGATTTCGGTGCGCGGGAGCAAGGGCATCCCGCTCAGGTAGTCGAGCGCTTCGCCCCGTGCGCGATCACCGGTGCGCCCGTAGAGCGTGACACAGCCGGCAAGCCCTTGGAAGATGACCGCGCCCGCGCTCGCGATGCCGACGCCGCCGGTGCCCACGATGCCCACGCTCAGTCCGGCCATATCTCCGCCGAGCCTAAATCATGGGTCGCTCACGAGTTCCACACGCGCAGCACGCGCTGCTCGTGCTCGTGGCCGAGCACGCTGATGGTCGCGACGTCGAGCCCGAGGAGACGCCCGGCCTCGGGCGCGAGACCCACCCAACGCGCGCCGAGCACGCGAAGGAAGTGGCCGTGCGAGAAGAGCGCGACGGGGCCTCGCGCCGCGGCGTCGGCCGCGCGCGCGAGCACGCGGTCAGCCCGCGCGCCGACCTGCGCGGCGGTCTCGCCGCCGGGGACGCCGTGCGAGAAGATCGTCCAGTCGGGAACCTCGTTTCGGATCTCGATGGTGGTGCGCCCCTCGTACTCGCCGTAGTTCCACTCCGCGAGATCGTCGGTCAGTTCAGTGCGATCGCCCAGACCCGCGAACGCACACGTGTCGACGGCCCGCGTACGCGGGCTGGTGAGCACCAGGGCGAACCCCCGGCCCATGAGCCGTGGCGCGAGCTCGGCCGCTTGCTCCTGCCCGCGTTCGGTGAGCGGGATGTCGCTGTACGACGTGTGCCTGTCAGAACTGCTCCACTCCGTCTCGCCGTGTCGCACGAGCACGATCTCGGGCTCGGGCTCGACCGCCATCCGTCCTCCGGTTCCAAATGAAGAACGCACACTTGCACAGGTACGCCAACGCATACGATGACGCGACAACCGAATCCCCGGGGAGCTCGGGACAGCCGGGCTGAGAGGGCGACCGTCATGCGTCGCCGACCCCTCGAACCTGAACCGGGTAATTCCGGCGGAGGGACTGATGGGAAGCGTCGCGCTCGTGTTCGCAGGAGGCGATCCACCGCCCCCGAGCGCCATCGCGGATCTGCCCGCCGCCGATCTCGTGGTGGCGGCCGATTCCGGGCTCCACCACGCGGTCGCGCTCGGGTTCCGCGTCGACCTGGTCGTCGGCGATCTCGACTCGGTCGACCCGGCTGCGCTCGACGCCGCCGCGGCGGCGGGTACAACGGTCGACGCGCACCCCGCGGCGAAGGACTTCACCGACCTCGAGCTCGCGTTGCAGGCGGCACGCAACCGCGGATGTTCGCGGGCCGTGGTGATCGGCGGTGCGGGCGGACGTGTCGACCACTTCCTTGCCAACCTGCTCCTCCTCGCCTCGCCCGAGTTCGTCGGGCTCGACGTGGAGGCGCGGGTGGGAAGCGCCGATGTGTTCGTCGTCCGCGCCGCGCGTGAGGTCCGAGGGCAGCCGGGTGACTTCTGCTCGCTGCTCGCGCTCGGTGGACCCGCGCGTGGCGTTCACACCGCGGGCCTCCGGTTCCCACTGCGCGGCGAGACACTGCACCCGGGATCGACGCGCGGGTTGAGCAACGAGTTGCTCGAACCGGTCGCGCAGGTATCGCTCGACGACGGTGTGCTGCTGGTCGTACTCCCCGACGCACGGAAGGCGTACTCATGAAGCGCGCGCTCGCCCTGATGCTGCCGATCGCACTGCTCTCGATCTGGCCGACACATGCCAACGCGGCGAGCGCCACGACAATCACGCTCGTCGCGCACGACTCGTTCGGGGTGTCGAAGCCGGTGCTCGCCGCGTTCACGAAGCAGACAGGGGTGAAGGTGAAGCTCCTGCAGTCGGGCGACGCAGGAGAGGTGCTCAACCAGGCCATCCTCACGAAGGACCACCCGGTCGGCGACGTGCTCTTCGGTGTCGACAACACGTTCCTCGGCCGCGCGCTCGACGAGGGGATCTTCGAGACGTACGCCCCTGTGGCGCTGTCGAAGGTGCCGGCCGAGTTCCAGCTCGACGCGACACACCACCTCACGCCGATCGACCACGGCGACGTGTGTATCAACTACGACAAGCAGTGGTTCGCCAAGGAAAAGGTCGCGGTGCCGGAGACGCTCGACGACCTCACGAAGCCTGTCTACAAGGGCAAGCTCGTGGTCGAGAACCCGGCCACCTCGTCGCCCGGCCTGGCGTTCGTGCTCGCCACGATCGCCCGCTACGGCGACGGCGGCTGGCGCGCGTATTGGGAGAAGCTCCGGTCGAACGACGTGAAGGTCGACGACGGGTGGGAGACCGCGTACCAGGGCGACTTCACCCAGGGCGGCAACCAGGGCACGTACCCACTCGTGGTGTCGTACGCGTCGAGTCCGCCCGCGGCCGTCTATTACGCGAAGCCGCACCCGAAGACCTCGCCGGTCGGCACCATGCTCGACTCGTGCTTCCGTCAGGTGGAGTTCGCGGGCGTTCTGAAGGGAACAGAGCACCGGGCGGCCGCTCGCAAGCTGGTGGACTTCATGCTGTCGGAACGCTTCCAAGCAGACGTACCCCTCGGGGGGGAGATGTTCGTGTTCCCGGTCCGCGTGGGCACGCCGCTACCGCCGCTGTTCACGAAGTTCGCGGACGTAGCACCAAACCCGCTCTCGCTGCCGGCGTCCGAGATCGCTCGCAACCGCGACCAGTGGATCGAGCAGTGGACCAGCACGGTGCTCCGGTAGCCGTCGTCGCGCACCGGCGCGGCGCAAGCGCGCTGCTCGCGCTCGTCCCGCTCGCGTTCTTCGCGGTGTTCTTCGTGTACCCGGTCGCGACGATCGTCGCACGTGGCCTGGCGCCTGGGGATGCGGGTCTCGACCTCGACCCACTCCGCGAGGTCGTCACCGACCCGTCGCTCCGTCACGTGATCTGGTTCACGGTGTGGCAGGCCACCGTGTCGACGGTGCTCACCGTGGCGATCGCGCTCCCTGGCGCGTACATGCTCACGCGCTACGAGTTCCGCGGGCGACGCGTCGTGCGCTCGCTGGTGACCGTACCGTTCGTGCTGCCCACGGTGGTGGTCGGCACCGCGTTCGCGGCGTTGCTCGGACCGGGCGGCACGCTCGGGAGCCTCGGACTCGACCAGACGGTGTGGGCGATCCTCATCGCCCACGTGTTCTTCAACTACGCGGTGGTCGTGCGGACCGTCGGCGGCCTCTGGTCACACCTCGACCCACATCAGGAGGAAGCCGCGCGCATGCTCGGCGCAAGCAAGTGGCGGGCGTTCCGGGCGGTCACCCTCCCCGCGCTGCGCCCGGCAATCGCGACCGCGAGCGCGGTCGTGTTCCTCTTCACCTTCACATCGTTCGGCATCATCCTCATCCTCGGTGGCCCGCGGTATGCGACGCTCGAAACGGAGATCTATCGGCAGACGGCTCAACTCCTGAACCTCCCGCTCGCGGCCGCGCTCACGCTCGTGCAGCTCGTGGCCGTCGGCCTCCTCCTCGCGGTCACCGCGCGCATCCAGGGACGCGAGCGTGCGGCGTTGCGGTTGCGGGCCGCCACCGAGACCGCGCACCGTCCGCGCACCACGCGGGAGCGCGTCGTGGTGGGAGTGAACCTCGCGGTGATGGCATTGCTGCTCGGGGGTCCGATCGCGGTGCTCGTCGAGCGGTCGCTGCACACGCCGACGGGCTACGGCCTCGACTTCTACCGCGCGCTCGACGAGCTCCACCGCGGCAGCACGTTGTTCGTGCCACCGCTCAACGCGGTCGGCACGTCGTTGCGGTATGCGGTGCTCGCCACGGTCATCGCGGTTGTCGTCGGCGGCTGCGGCGCGATAGTGCTCGCCCGACGGCGTGGACGCGCGCTCGACGCGCTCGTCTCGCTGCCGCTCGGCGTGTCGGCAGTGACCGTGGGGTTCGGGTTCCTCATCGCGCTCGATGAGCCCCCGCTCGACCTCCGCACGTCGTGGCTCCTCGTTCCGATCGCGCAAGCGCTGATCGCCATCCCGTTCGTCATTCGCATGATGACCCCGGTGCTGCGGGCCATCGACCCGCGACTCCGGGAGGCCGCGGCGACCCTCGGCGCTCCGCCGGCTCGGGTCTGGCGCGAGGTCGATCTGCCGATCGTCGCCCGTGCCGCGCTCGTGGCCGGCGGGTTCGCGTTCGCGATCTCGCTCGGCGAGTTCGGCGCCACGATCTTCATCGTGCGACCGACCTCGCCGACGCTGCCGGTGCTCGTCTACCGGCTCCTCGGACAGCCGGGGCCACTCAACTTCGGCGCGGCAATGGCCGCAAGCGTGATCCTCATGGCAATCACCGCACTCGCGATCCTCGCCATCGAGGGCTTCCGGGTGGGATCGGTGGGCGAGTTCTGATGCTCGAGGTGGAACACCTCTCGGTTCGCTACGGGGAGGTCACCGCGCTCGACGGCGTGGATCTCGCGGTCGCTGCACGCGAGATCGTGAGCGTGCTGGGCCCGAGCGGCAGCGGCAAGAGCACGCTGCTCCGGGCGGTCGCGGGCCTCGCGCCCGAGGCAACCGGGCGCGTGCGGTGGAACGGCGTCGACCTCGCCAACGTGCCGCCACACCGTCGCGAGTTCGGCCTGATGTTCCAGGATCACGCGCTCTTTCCGCACCGCGATGTGATTGGCAACGTGATCTTCGGGCTTCGCATGCAGCGCCGCCCGCGCGTCGAAGCCGAGGCGCGCGCACGCGAGACGCTCGCGCTCGTCGGACTCGTTGGGTTCGACCATCGTCGGGTCGCGGAACTGTCAGGCGGCGAGCAACAACGAGTCGCGCTGGCTCGCGCGCTCGCGCCGGCGCCGCGACTGCTCATGCTCGACGAACCGCTGGGCGCTCTCGACCGCGCGCTGCGCGACCGGCTCGTCGCCGAACTGCGCGCGCTGTTCGTGCGTCTCGGGGTCACCATCATCTTCGTGACCCACGACCACGACGAGGCCTTCGCGCTCGCCGACCGCGTCGTTGTGATGGAAGGGGGCCGCATCGCACAGTCCGGCACGCCGGCCGACGTGTGGGACCACCCGAAGAATGCGTTCGTCGCCCGGTTCCTCGGCTGGAACGTGACCCACGCGTTCGGCGACGGCCTCATCGCAGTGCGCCCCGAGGGGCTGGCGCTCACGCCGTCGTCCGCCAGAACGGCCGTCGTCACCGGCCGCACGTTCCGTCGCGACCACTATCTCCTGGAGATCGAGGTGGGCGACGGTGAGCGCCTCGAGGTCGCGGTCGCCGTCGACGGCTCCGTTCCCGAGGTCGGCGACACCGTGGGCATCGAGATGGTCCCCGGAGCGGCCGTCGGGCTCGGATGATCTCCACCGAATCTCCACAACTCCAGCGGGACACCTTCAGAGCGTGTCTTTATCCTGGACCGACGATGCCCGTTCCGTCCCCGATGCTCACGCGCACGATCCTCGTGGTGGAGGACGAACCGCCGATCGCCGACGCCGTGGCCACCCGGCTCCGCAGCGAGGGCTTCGAGGTGACGATCGCCCCCGACGGGCAGGCGGGCGTCGAGCTCTGCGAGCGGCTCCGCCCGGACCTCGTCGTGCTCGACCTCATGCTTCCCGGCCTCGACGGCCTCGACGTCTGCCGGGAGATCCAGCGGGACCGGCCGGTGCCCGTCCTCATGCTCACTGCGCGCGACTCGGAGACCGACCTCATCGTCGGCCTCGAAGTGGGCGCCGACGACTACCTCACCAAGCCCTTCAGCGCGCGTGAGCTCGTAGCCCGAGTGCATGCGCTGCTGCGGCGGGTCGAGCGCCGGCCCGCCGTCCCCACCGCGACGCTCCAGGTGGGGCCGGTCACCCTCGAGCCCGCCACCCGCCGCGTCAAGAGTGGCGACGAGTCGGTGCACCTCACCCCTACCGAGTTCGACCTGCTCGTATACCTCGCCGAACGGCCCGCTCGCGTCTTCACCCGGGAACAGCTGCTGGCGCAGGTCTGGGGTTATCACGACAGTGCCGGGGCCCGCACGGTCGACTCGCATGTGCGCGCGCTCCGCCGCAAGCTGGGCAACGACGTGGTGCGCACCGTGCACGGTGTCGGCTACGCCGCGGGGGAATCCGCCGCGTGAACCGTCGAGCGCGCCTCGCCCACCCGCTCGACGACGTCCCGTCGATCAAACTCAAGCTCGGCTTCGTGATCGCGGCGGCGGTCGCGATCACCGTGTTCGTGTTCTGGGTGGGTCTCAAGATCGGGCTGTGGCCGTCGGTGAGCGGCGTCATCGCCGCCGCGGTCGCCATGACCATGGTGTGGTTCCTCTCGCGCGGCATGACGTCGCCGCTGCGCGAGATGGCCGCCGCCGCGTCCGAGATGGCCAAGGGCAACTACGAGCGACGCGTGCGTTCCTCGTCGCGCGACGAGGTGGGCGCATTGGCGCGCGCGTTCAACCAGATGGCCGCCGACCTCGCCGAGACCGACCGCGTGCGGCGCGACCTGGTCGCGAACGTGTCTCACGAGCTGCGCACACCGATCACTGCACTGCAAGTGCTGCTCGAGAACCTCGTCGACGGAGTCACCGAGCCCGACCCCGAGACCTTCCACACGATGCTCACGCAGGTGGAGCGGCTCGGCCGGCTGGTCAAGCAGCTCCTCGATCTCTCGCGCCTCGAATCGGGCGCGGTGCCGCTCGAGCGCACCGCGTTCCGGGTGGAGCCGCTGCTGGCTCACGCTGTGCGCGAGCAACGCCTGCATGCACCCGAGATCGACGTCTCGATCGCGGTCGACTCACCCGACCTCACCGCCGACGGCGATCCCGAGCGGGTGCACCAGGTGGTCGCGAACCTGCTCGAGAACGCGGTACGCCACACGCCGCGCGGCGGTGTGGTCGAGGTGTGCGCGCACCGCACCTGCGACAGCGTCGTCATCGAAGTCGTCGACGAAGGCCCGGGCATCCCCGAGTCGGAGCAGACGCGGATCTTCGAACGCTTCTACCGCGCCGACGCGGCACGCGCGTCGAGCGACGGCGGCGCGGGGCTCGGCCTCGCGATCGCGCAATGGATCGTCGACCTCCACGGCGGCGACATCCACCCGGAACGGCGGGAGCCGCACGGCTGCCGCATGGTCGTGACCCTCCCCGACAACTGAGAACCAGGAGCCCCAATGCCACTGGCCACCATCGACGACGCACTCAAGCGCATCCGCCGCGGCGAGATGGTCCTCGTCGTCGACGACGAAGACCGTGAGAACGAGGGCGATCTCACGATGGCCGCGAGTTGGGTCACACCCGAGGCCGTCAACTTCATGTTGCGCTGGGGTCGCGGGCTCGTGTGCATGCCATGCGACGGTCGAGTGCTCGACGCGCTCGACGTATGGCCGATGGTGCCGTCGGACCGCGCCGGTTGCGACACCGCGTTCGCGGTTTCGATCGACCATGTCACTGCGGGGAGCGGAATCGGCGCGGCCGACCGTGCGCGCACGATCCGCAAGGTGATCGACCCCGGCGCCCGGCCATCCGATTTCCATCGACCCGGGCACGTGTTCCCGTTACGCGCTCGCCCGGGTGGGGTGCTCGAGCGGCGCGGCCACACTGAAGCCGCCGTCGACCTCGCGCGGCTCGCAGGGCTTCCACCGGTTGCGACGATCTGCGAGGTGCTGCACGAGGACGGCTCGCCGGCGCGGCTGCCGTACCTCGACGGCTTCGCGACCGAGCACCTCATCACCATCGTGTCGGTGGAGCAGATCGCCGAGTACCGCCTCACGCTCGACGACACCGACGCCTACGGCCTGCGCACTCCACTGCTCCTGTGACGAGCTGTCACAGGCTCGCGAGGCGGGCGAGCACCGCCACGCGCTCCATCGCTTCTCGCGCCTTCTCGTCTTGCCCGCGGTCCCATTCCCACATTGAGTAGTCGACCTCGCGGGCGACGGCCCGGTTCACAACGCTCGATCAGCAACGCGAAGTGCTCGCGATCCTCGTCGAGTAGCAACACCGTGCCGTCGCCGTCCCACCACCGCAGCGCGGTCCCCTCGTGACGCGCCTCTCGCTCCGGGAACGCGAGCTTGATCACTACGTCGGTGCCGTCGGCACGCGTGGCCGCTGTTCGAACTCGTCGACCAAGCCCGGGAGGGCGGCGAGCCAACGATCACCGTCTTCCGTACCGGCGAAGCTGTCGCGCAGATCGGACGGGATCGAGAACGAGCTGTCGCGCGGCACGCGCGATCAGCGGGGGCGGGTCTCGGTGCCGCGGCCGGCGGTGATGAAGAGCGCCTCGCCGGGTTCGTGTACATCGGCGGTGTGCCACACGCCCGGAGGGTTGACCACCGCCATGCCGGGACGCAGCTCGACCACGCGGTGTTCGCCGTCGATCTCCTGGATGAGGTCGGCGCGACCGGAGAGCAGCACCACGAGCTCGTCACCGGCCGGGTGTCGTTCCCAGGAGTCCCACGACGCGTCCTGCTTCATCAACACGACGAGCCGGCCCTCGTTGCCGTCGGACGCGGTGCGCTGCACGTAGGCGTCGAGGTACTCGGGCGTCCACTGGAAGTCCGGGAGCGGCTCGACGCGCGCGCCGAGGCCGAGGTGGGCGTACGTCGTGTGCAGGTCGAAGGTCTCAGACACCAGGTGTGGGGGGCTCAGGGGGTTCGTAGACGTACACGACCGAACGCTCGGGGTGCTCGAAGTCGAGGATCACGTCGAGGTTGTCGGGTGGGGGCGCGGCGGGCGCTTCCGAGATGATCGCCGGCTCTTCCTTCTCGGGGCGCCCTTCGAGTGCGTCACGGAGACCGAGCAGACCTGCGGCCACGACCGACCCGGCGGCGGATCGCTTGAATCTGTCGACTGGTCGTTCCCACTCGGTCGAGCTCACCACGCCACTGTACGCCCTTCAATCTCCAGGGTCTTCGCCGATCTCGCGGAGTGCCGCGGCGATCGCGACTCGCAGGCGACGCGCGGTGTCGGGTGCGAGGTGCGCGACAATCCCGAGCCCGGCTCGCCCGGCTTCCTCGACGGTCAGGACGACGCGCAGGTCGCCCTCGCCGCACGCGTCGCAGTCGTCGGTGAGCGCGATGGCCCACGACACGGGCGGGCGTTCGTCGTCGTCGGCGGGATGGTCGTCGAGAGCATCATCGATGGAACGGCGCATGCGGGACACCCTACGAGAGCCGCACGATCGGCTCAGGGCTGGAGGCGGTCGATCGCCCAGGTGCCGTCGTCCGCGCGCGTGTAGCGCAACCGGTCGTGCAGTCGATCTTCGCGGTGCTCCCAGAGCTCGAGCTCATCGGGGACGAGTCGGTAGCCACCCCAGAACGGCGGGAGGGGAACGTCGCCGTCGTCCTCGGCGAACCGCGCTTCGGCAGCAGCTGCGCGCGCCTCGAGCTCCTCACGCGATCCGATGGGCTCGCTCTGCGCCGACGCCCACGCGCTCACGCGGCTCGCGCGCGGCCGGTTGCGCCAGTACGCCTCCGACTCCTCCTGGGAGACGCGCTCGACTCGACCCGTCGCGCGCACCTGTCGCTGCACCGCGGGCCAGTGGAAGAGCACGGCCGCGTGCGGGTTGGCGTCGAGCTCGCGGCCCTTCCGGCTCCTGAAGTTGGTGAAGAAGCAGAAGCCGCGCTCGTCGAGGCCACGCAGCAGGACGGCTCGGGCCGATGGGCGGCCGTCGGGCGTGGCGCTCGCCACGGTCATCGCGTCGGGCGCCAGCACGCCTCGGGCCTCGGCATCGGCGTACCAGCGGCCGAACTGCACGATCGGATCGGGGTCGACTGCGTCCTCGCGCAACGGGCCCATGGGCACCCGTGTCAGGCTACGTGCCATTCCGAGGCAACCGAAACCGACTCCTGTGCGTCGATCCCGTGCAGGCGCGCCGCGCTTGCAGGGAGGAATCGTGCAAGCCCTGGCCGAGCAACCGCCTCCGGCACACGACCATCCGGCGCTCCAGAGCGTCGAGAGCGACGACGAGCGGATCCGGGCGTTCGTCGACGGTGAATACCGCCAGGTCGTGTCCACGGTTGCCCTGGTGTGCGGCAGCGTCGCGACCGCGGAGGACTCGGTGCAGGAGGCCCTCGCGCGTGCCTGGGAGCAGACGGCGCGGGGCAAGGAGATCGAGCGACTGCCCGCGTGGATCACGACGGTCGCGCTCAATCTGGCGCGCAGCCAGATGCGGCGGTGGCGGTGCGAGCGCCGGGCACGGACGCGCCTCGGTGCACTGCGCCCGGAGATCCACGACGTCACCGGTGCGAGCGGAGAGGCGTACGCGGTGCGGCAGGCACTCCTCGCCCTCCCGCGCCGGCAACGCGAGGTCACCGCGCTCCGTTACTACCTCGGCCTCGACGTCCGCGAGATCGCCGAGCAGCTCGGGATCGCGGAAGGAACGGTGAAGGCGATGCTCTTCCGAGCGCGGCAGTCGCTCGCCGAGACACTCGACGACGGAGCCACGGATGCGTGAGGACCAGCTCGAGCAGTCGCTGCGTGCCGCGGTGCCGCGCGTGGCCACGAACGGCGTGCTCGATCGCGTCGCGCACAAGCGCGCGCGTCGACACACGGTTCGACGCATCGAGCTCGGCGCGGTCGCGTTCGTGCTGGTCGTCGCGCTGTCGATGGTCGTCGTGCTGGCGCAGGAGGACGGCGAGGTATCTCGCGTCGCTGCGCCGGGCGGCGCGTCGACTGTTCGTGTGATCACCGGTGGCGCGGCAGTTACGCCGAAGGCGGGAACCGCGCGCACACCGGTGCCCGTCACGCTCGATCCCGACCAGGGCTACGTGCGCGGACCGCTGGTCGTCTCCGGCTCCACACTCTCGCTCGCGGCCTACGACCACGACCGCGACAGCTTCACCTATCCGCCGTCGCGGATCGTGCGGCTCGATGACCGCACCTTCCGCGAAGAAGGGCGGACAGACCTCAAGGCCGAGATTCTCTCGATCGCCAATGGTGACGGTGGCGCGCGGTGGGTTGTGACCCGCAACCCGGCACCACCGAACGGACTCCCGGATACGTTCCTGAAGCGCATCGGCGCCGACGGCGCGGTCGTGTCGACCCTCCTGCCGCCAGGCACCGACCCGGTCGGGGAAGTGGTCGCGGGTAGCGGTGCCGTGTGGATACCAGTGCGCGACGGAGTGCTCCGCTACGACGCCGCGACCGCGCGACTCACCGCACGGATCGACCTGTCACCCACTGACACCCGTGCAGTCGCAGTCGGGAGCGGTGTCATTTCGGTGACTACGGCCGGCGGAGGCGTGCAGTTGCTCCGACCCGACGGCTCGGGAACGCTGAAACCCTCCGGAGGCGTCGCCGATGGCCCGGTGATCGACCTCGCCCAAGACGGCGTCGGCGGCGTGCTCACACTGGGAACCGATGGCGCCACCGGCCAGGTACACGTCGGCGATCAGAGGCTGCCACGCGGCTTCGCTGCGACCTCGCTGTCCGCAGCCGACGGACGCGTCTGGGTGGAGGGCACCGCGGGCGGCGCGCCGGCAGTCGTGCTACTCGGCGGAGCCCACGGTATGACGACGGTCGTGCTCGACAAGGGGCGGGACGCGTCGTTCGCCTGGATCGGACCGAACACGGTGCTCGCGGTGTCGAACGGCACGCTGCTCCGAATCGACCTGAAGAAATAGGCAACGCCAACACGCACTCAGACGTCGGTCAAGCATGCTGTCCATTCGAAGTCTTGCGCTCGCGGCGGTCGCTGCAATCGTTGCTGGCGTCGGTAGTCCGGTTGCGCAGGCGAGCCCGCCAACTGACGGACTGCTCTACGTCGGGAGCGCGAGCACGATCACCGCGCTCTCGCCGGAGACCGGTGCGGTGCAGTTCACGAAGTCGCCCGCGATCGCGTCACGCGACTGGTCGCGGCTCTACTCGACGCAGTCGACGAACACCGCGACGGTGCTGACCACGTCGGACGCGCGCACCGGCAAGGCGCTCGCAACCCGCAAGCTCGCGCCCAACCTCGGGTTGCGCGCGGTCTCCGACGACGGCTCCGCGGCGGTGCTCAGCGAGAACGCGACCACGGGCGCCAACCCGTACGAGCCCACGCCCCGCCCCACCACGACGCTCACGGTTGTTCGCACCGGTCAGAAGCCCCGCACGTACACGGTCATGGGCAACGTCGAACCAGAGGCGTTCTCGCTCTCGAACTACTCGCTGTTCGTCATCGAGTACTCACCACCGACCGCGCCGGACCGGTACCGCGTCGCTCGTATCGACGTGGTCGGCCACGCCAAGGTCCTGAAAACCCGTGCCGTCCGCAGCAACGAGGACGAACTCCAGGAACCGATGCGCGGCACCGCCCGCGCCCAGACGATGGCGCCTGACGGCCGTCGCCTCTACACGCTGTACACACGCGACGCCACCGCGACCGAGCCGGCCGAGGCGTTCGTGCACGTGCTCGACCTCCAACGCGAACGCGCGACCTGTGTCGATCTTCCCCCCGAGTTCGCGGCGAGCCCCGTCGGCGCGGTCGCGGTGTCGCCGTCCGGTACCCGTCTCTACGTCGTCGCACCGGCGGCGGCCGCGCTCGCCGAGCTCGACACCGCCACGCTCCGCATCACGCGCACGGCGCGGCTTCCCGAACCGTCGACCGATACGACGGTGCGAGCAACCGTCGCCGGAAGCACAACGCTGTATGTCGCCACGGCCAGCGAGGTGACCTCGGTGAACCTCACCGATCTCGCCGCGTCCGGCGCTTGGTACGTGCCGGGCACGGTCACCGGCATCCAGCCCGCGTCGAGCTCGCGCACGCTCTTCGTCTCGCTCACCGACCGGGTGCTCGCGGTGGACCCGAGGACGGGCACGACGCAGCGCGAGTTCGCTTCGATCAACGCCGGCCGCATCGACCACGTCGCGCCCGCGCTCCGCCCGATCGTGCGCGAAGGCGACTCCGTGCAGTGCGCCTGCTGAGCAGTAGGGTCCGGGCCACACCACCCAGCACGAACTGGCGTCGTTCAAGGCGGCTATACGACCTTGAACGACGCAGGTTCGCAGACGGACGAGGATGCGACCATGGACTTCGCGCCCAGCCCACGCGCCGAGGAGCTCAGGCGGGAGCTCGCCGAGTTCATCGACCTGTTCGTCGATCCGGCCACGCCCGTCGCCCGGAAGCAGGTCGAGGATTCGGGCGATCCGCACTTCCATCCGCCCGTGATGGAGGAGCTGAAGAAGGAAGCGCGATCACGCGGCTTGTGGAACCTCTTCCTGCCCAACGACAAGTACGGCGCCGGGCTCGGCAACCTCGACTATGCCCCGCTGTGCGAGCTCATGGGGCGCTCGCCGCTCTCGCAGGAAGCCACCAACTGCAACGCTCCCGACACCGGCAACATGGAGATCCTCGCGGAGTTCGGCACGCCGTTGCAGGTCGAGCAGTTTCTCCAGCCGCTGCTCGACGGGGAGACGCGTTCGTGCTTCGCGATGACCGAGCCGTTCGTCGCCAGCTCCGACGCCACCAACATCCAGAGCCGCATCGAGCGTGACGGCGACCACTACGTGATCAACGCGCACAAGTGGTTCACCAGCGGCGCGGCGTCGAAGCGGTGCAGCTTCGCCATCCTCATGGGCGTGTCCGACCCGAATGGCGATTCGCACCGACGCCACAGCATGGTGCTCGTCCCGCTCGACACGCCCGGCGTCACGATCGTTCGCTCGCTCCCGGTGTTCGGCCGCGATCACGGCATGGGCCACTGCGAGACGCTCTACGAGAACGTGCGGGTGCCGAAGGAGTACATCCTCGGCGAGGAGGGTGGCGGGTTCGCGATCGCGCAGGCACGGCTCGGTCCGGGGCGCATCCACCACTGCATGCGCGCGATCGGCATGGCCGAGCTCGCGCTCGAGCTGATGTGTCGGCGGGCGCAGACGCGGGTCACGTTCGGCAAGCACCTCGCCGACCAGGGCGTGATCCAGGAACGAATCGCCGAGTCGCGCATCGCCATCGAACAGGCGCGCCTTCTCACGCTGAAGGCTGCGTGGCTGATCGACACCGTCGGCAAGAAGAGCGCGCGCTTCGAGATCGGCGCGATCAAGGTGATCGCGGCCCGGCTCGCCACCTCCGTGATCGACCGCGCCATCCAGACGTTCGGCGGCGCGGGCGTCACCGACGACTGGCCACTCGCCGAGATGTACGCGCACGCGCGCACCCTCCACCTCGTCGACGGCCCCGACGAGGTGCACCTCCAGCAGATCGCCCGCCGCGAGCTGCGGCAGTACGAGTCTCTGCGTGTCTAGATGCTGAGGCGCACGCGGCGAACGGAGCGAGCGGCAGCGAGTGCAGAGAGCTCGCCAGCGAGCGAACGGCGGCGAGGCGGGTATCCCGCCTCGCAGAGAGCGAGCGCATGGTGAAAGTTCGGATCGGATTTGGCGCGGGGACGGCGGGGCTCGCGGACGGCGGCACTCGGTTCGGCGAGCTCGTCGACGCGCTCGAACGCAACGGCTTCGACTCGATCTGGTGTTCGGAGCGCGCGACGGGACCGGCGCCCGACCCGTTGGTCGCGCTCTCGTTCGCGGCCGGGCGCACGCGCAAGCTGAAGCTCGGCACGTCGGTACAGGTGCTCCCCGGGCGCAACCCGGTGCTCCTCGCGAAACAGTGGGCGGCCCTCGACCGGCTGTCCGGTGGGCGCGCGCTCCCTGCCTTCGGGCTCGGCGTCGTGGAGCCGATGGAGCAGCAGGCCTTCGGCGTCACGCGGGAAGATCGCGCGCCGCTGTTCGACGAGGCACTCCCCCTGCTCCGTCGCCTGTGGACCGAGGAGGCGGTCGACCACGACGGCCCGCGCTATCACTACGAGGGCGTGTCGATCGGCACGCTCCCGATCCAGCAACCGCTCGACGTGTGGCTCGGTGGCCGCGCGCCCGCCGAGCTCCGCCGCGTCGGGCGCTTGGGCGACGGGTGGCTCCCCAGCTTCTCCACTCCCGCGGTGGTCGCCGACGGCCGGGTGATCGTCGAGAAGGCGGCGGCCGACGCGGGCCGCGCCATCGACCCCGAGCACTTCGGCGCGATGGTGTTCTACGCGCGCACCGAGATGCCGAGCGCGTTCGCGCGTGCACTCGCGCAACGCCGCGGCGTCGACCCCGACGAGGTGATCATCGTGGGTCTCGACGCGCTGCGGACGCGGCTCGAGGAGTTCATCGCGGTCGGCTTCTCCAAGCTCGTGCCGGTGCCGCTGGAGCCGGTCGAGTCGTGGGACGAGGAGCTCGACACCCTCGCCGACGCGGTCCTGGATCTCCAGCGCGTCAAGCAGTAACGGCCGCGTCAGCTTCTTCGTGCGTCACGAGCGGCGAGCGCGCGAGCGCGATCGTGCCCACCGCCATCGCCCCGATCGCTGCAGCCGTCACCGTCACCGCGAGCGAGCCGTGCGCGTCGAGGTGCTCGCCGAACATCGTCACCGCGAAGATGCAGCTCAGCACGGGGTTCGTCACCGCGATGGCGGGCAACGACGCGGCCACGTGGCCGGCCTGGAAGGCGCTCTGGTTCAGCAGGAGCCCGACGGCTGAGACCGCGAGCAACGCGTACAGCTGCCAGTGTCCCAGTACTTGGACCACCCCACCGTCGAAGAGGTCGACCGTGGCCTTGGTGAGAATCGCGGTGAAGCCGTACACCGTGCCCGTCGCGACACCCAGGTAGAGCGCGCGCCGCGATCCCATCGTCTTCACCGCGAGCGCGACGAGCGTGCCCGTGATCACCGCGACGACCGTGCCCGCCACGACCCACGCGCCGAGCGACGCGGTGGAGCGATTGCCATCGGGCGAGCCGACGACCACGAACAACGCCAGCCCTCCGGTGACCGCGATCGCGGGGATCCATTCGTGCCGGGTGACGCGTCGCCCGTGACCGATCGTCGACAACGGCAGCGCGAACAACAGACCGCTCACGAGCAGCGGCGCGACGGTGACCACGGTCCCGGTCGCGAGCGCGCCGGCCTCGAAGCCGAAGGCACCGAGGTCGAGGACGATGCCGAGCAGCCACACCGGTCGCCGCACCAGCGCGAGCAGGAGGGCCGGCCGCAGCGACAGCTCCGGCGGCTGCTCGGACGCAACCCGCTGTTGGAGCACGGACGCACCCGCATAGCTGAGCCCCGCGAGGAGCGCGAGCGCGATGGCCATGTCAGCGAGGGTACGTGAACCCCTTGCCCGACTCGATCCCGTGGTCGCCGACCGCACCGACGGTGAGACGGCGCGCCGCGAGCTCGTCGGCGAGCCGGGGCAGTGCACCCACGGTGGCCTTCCACGATCCGGGGTACGACTCGCAGTCGGAGTCGTGGAGGAGCACCGTCCCGCCGTCGAGGTAGCGGCGGGTCACGTCGGCGACGACGGTCTCGGGCGTGGCCTCGCGCCGCCAGTCGCGGCCCCACGTGGTCCAGAGGACCGTCGCCATCCCGTGGCGGCGTGCCGCGCGCAGCGCGGAGAACGACAGGATGCCGAACGGCGGCCGGAACCAGCGCGGCTCGACGCCGGTGGCAGCCGCGACGGTGTCGTACGCGTGCGCGACGTCGTGCTCGGTACTGCGGGGCGTGCGTCGCAGCATGTTGCGGTGCAGATCACCGTGGACCGCAACCTCGTGGCCGGCGGCCGCGACGTCCTGAGCAACCGTCGGTGATCGACGAACCATGTCACCGAGCATGAAGAACGTGGCGCGCCAGCCGAGGTCGTCGAGCACCGAGAGAATCTCGGGCGTCGACACCGGATCGGGGCCGTCGTCGAACGTCAACGCAACGTGTCCGGGCCGGCCGACACCGACGAGACGCGGCGTGATGCGCACTCCGATCGGCGACACCCCGACGAGCGCCGGTGCCGCGTGCACTGTGGCCGCACCGAGACCAACCGCGCCCGCCATCCCGGCCAGCTTGACCGCACGCCTCAGCGGAGCTCCCCGAGCGGGTGCGCGTGCAGACCGGCGCGCTCGAGCCGCGCCTCGAGGTCGGACACCGCGATCTCCATCGCCTTCGCGTCGCGGTCGCGACCGTCGAGCAGGTACACCTTCCGTGCTTCGAACGTCGATGGCAAGTTCTCGGGCCCGAAGGTGTGATCGGGCACGACGAGGCGCTGCTTCGAGCGCCGTGAGAAGAACTGGTCGAACGCGTCGGGCCGTCGGGCCGAGACGAACTCGTGCATCGGCTCGCCGGTTTCACGGGCGATCACCTTGCCGGCCTTGTCGAGGTCGTTCCGGGCCTGGTTCCACGGGAGCAGCGTTCCCTTACCCCATCCTCCGTTCGCGATATCGACCTTGCGGTCGACCAACCATTCGAGCTCGGGCGAGTGATGGCTGGCGGTCCGCGCGTCGATCACCGCCGACACACCAAGGTCGTCGATCGCAGCGAGTAGCGCTCGGTCGCTGAGCTGACGATCGTCGAGCCGTACCCCGATGTACGCGGCGTGCTCGGCGTTCGCCGGTGGCTTGGCCACACCCACACCGATCGCCGAGACCGCTTGGGCGCCGACGGTGAGCCCGATGTACAGCGCGACCACGCTCGCGGCCACGATCGTGACCGAGCGGCGCCCCTTGGGTGTGCGCAGCACGACCACCCGCCCCTTGCGGTCGACCGAGTTGTTGGCAACCGCGAGCTCGGCGACGGCGTCGGCAGGGTCGCCGGTGAACAGTTGGCGCGCGGTCGTGACCAGCTGCTCGCGTGCCGGACCCGGAGTGGTGAGCTCGCGCAGACGTGTTTGCAGCTCCTCGTCGTCGCGCGCGTAGTAGTTGACGCCCGAGCGCGCCATCATCTCGGCGTTGTCCTTGCCGTGCCCGGCGATCGGAAGGTACGTGATCACGGGGAGGCCCACCGCGAAGGCCTCCATGCAGGTGAGGCCGCCCGCGTTCTCCACCAGCGCGTCGGCGGCAGTCATGAGCGCGGGCATCTCGTCGCTCCAACCGATCACCGTGCCGAAGCCGCGGCTCTCGAGGTGGGTCAGGAGCTTCTCGTCCTTCCCGCACACGGTGATCGGGTGGAACTCGCCGGAGCGCCCGATCGCCTCGACGGTGGCGAGGACGTCACCGACGCCCCACGACCCGGCGACGACGAGCACCGCCCGGTCGTCGGGTGCGAGGCCGAGCGCGCTCCGCACCGCGGCACGGTCGATGCGAGCATCACGGAACCGGTCGGCGACCAAGGGTCCGTGCGCACGCGCGTCCTTGCCACCGCGAGCAACCGCCGCCGCGGCAGAGAGCTCACTGACAGCAAGGTGACGGTCGATGCCCGGGTGTACCCACAGCGAGTGCACCGCGAAGTCGGTGAGATAGGTGACGACGGGGACGCGGAGGATCTTCGTGCGCCGCATGCGGCCGAGGACGAGCGACGCGAGCGGGTAGACCGACACGATCGTGTCGGGCCCGAACGCCTTGATCGCCTTGCGCAGCTTCCGACGAGTGAGCCACGTATCGACCATCACCGCGGGAGCGCGCAGGAGAGGCGCCATGCGGTACGACAGCTCGTAGCTCCACGGGAAGAGCCGGAGCTGCACCTGGTAGAACCAGCGGAGGAAGGGCCCGATGTGGAGCGCGACCGCGTCGAGGAAGTCGATGACTTCTACCCGATGGCCGCGCTCGTCGAGCCGCTTGCGAAGCTCTTTGGCCGCGCCGTCATGACCCGCGCCCATGGACGCGGAGACGATCAAGATGCTCCGACGCACGGGCGCAGAGTATCGGGTCACCCTGCGCCGCGCCGGGAACAGCACCCCGGGAGAGAACCGTCGAACTTCCGCCGGGTGCTCACGCGCCCATCCGGGCTAGTTGAGGCGGTCGCGGAGGACGGCGACGATGACGCGCATGGCGAGGACGGTCGAGCAGAACAGGCCGAAGTAGCCGAACACCTGGAAGAGCGACGTGTTGCCGGTGAACGGCGGGCCGCCCTCGATCGCGATCAGCCCGACGGACAGCAAGCCGATGGTCCCCGACAGGAACGCGAGGATCGAGCGGTTCACGAGGGTGGTCACGAATCGCGTGTCGTCTGCGTCCTGGAAGTGACTCACCCGCACGCGGATCCCCTCGCGTTCGAGCA
Source organism: Acidimicrobiia bacterium (assembly GCA_040880805.1). Classification (NCBI taxonomy): domain Bacteria; kingdom Bacillati; phylum Actinomycetota; class Acidimicrobiia; species Acidimicrobiia bacterium. The sequence continues at coordinate 42,140 of JBBDHW010000019.1, forward strand.
TGCTGAACGCGCGGTCGACGTGGCGCGGCAGCCGCCGCAACATCGGCACCGTGCGCAGGATCTCGTCGCGCACCGCCTGTTGCACGGATCCGGGCGTGATCTGGCCGCGTACCCACTGCGCGGCGATCGCCTCGGCGGCGTCGATCACCGAGTAGCCCGGCGCGATCGTGGTGAGCGTGCCCTCCAGCACGATCAACGCGCGGAAGAACGTGCTCCACTCCGCCGGGAGCGTGATGCCGAACTCGAAGAACAGCCGGAGCATCGCGTTGAACATCGCGGCGTCGGCGCGCGCGCCGGGCGCGAGATGTTGAGCCATGAACCGCGCGAGCGCGCGCTCGAACTCGGCGATGTCGACGCCGCGTCGCAGGCTCGCGACCTGCAGCACTGCCTGCGCGACGGCGTCGGCGTCGCGCCGGCTCACACCAGCCATGAGCTCTCGGAGCGCGGCCTGCTGGACAGAATCGAGACGGCCGGCAGCGCCGAAGTCGATCAGCGCGAGGCGACCGTCCGTGAGCAGCATCACGTTCCCGGGGTGCGGGTCGGCATGGAACACCCCGTCCTGGAGCATCTGCTCGAGGACGGTGCGGAGCAGGAGGTCGGCGATCTTCGTTCGCTCCCCGGCGCGCGCATCGCCCCAGGCGACGTCGCGCACACTCGCGCCGTCGAGCCACTCCATCACGAGCACCCGCGACGTGCTCAGCTCTTCGTAGACCTCGGGAACCGAGATCCGCGATCCGTGCGGCAGGCTCGACGCGATCGCGCGCGCGTTGCGCGCCTCGATGCGAAAGTCGAGCTCTTCGCGCAGTCGGGAACTGAACTCGTCGACAAGATCCATCACGTGATAGTCGGCGCCCCACGACGTACGCGTCTCCGCGACGCGACCGAGCTCTTCGAGCACCGAGAGGTCGACCGCCACCGACTCTTCGATGCCGGGCCGGATCACCTTGACCACCACCGGTGAGCCGTCGGGCAGGGCGGCTCGGTAGACCTGACCGATGGACGCCGCCGCGAGCGGCTGCCAGTCGAAGGTGGCGAATACGTCCTCGAGCGGCGCGTCGAACTCCGACTCGAGCAAGGCGGCGACGTCGTCGCGAGCGGCCGGCTGCACGTGATCCTGGAGCAACGAGAGCTCCTTGACCGCGTCGGGGGACAGCAGATCCGAGCGCGTCGAGACGATCTGGCCGAGTTTCACGAACATGCCGCCGCATTGCTCGAGCGACAGCCGGAGCCGCCGCACGGTGGGGGTCTTCGCGCCGTTCCGGGAGACGTCGTCGTGCCGGCCGAGGCCGAGCGAAGGACCGAGGCCGTTGCGCACCGCGATCCTCGTGATCTCGGCGTACCGCGCCATCCGGCGACCGCGGCGACGGAGGGACCGCACCGGGTGCGGAACCGACGCGAGGCCGGTTTGCGCGCGGGCCATCATGCCCGGCCGCGAGAGGAACTCGATCCACACCGCAGCCGCCATCGCGCCGAACAACGCGAACAGGAACAGATTGCGGGCGAAGCCTTCGGACGCGTTGCCGCGTTCGTTCGCGATGAGCAGTGAGATCGCGACGCCCACTGCGAAGCCGACGATCCCGGAGAGCACGCTCGCACCGAACGACCGCCGTACCCCAAGCACCCGGCCGACGAAAATGCCCGCGAGCACCGAGAAGGCGAACGCAGGAATGAGGAGCCAGAGGTCGCCGCCGAGCCGGTCGAAGACCGACTCCGCGAGCGTCGGGGTCATCGCGGCCAAGGCTGCCCGCGGTTCACGCGAGCTCCTCGACGACGAGAACGCCGTCGGCGTGACGAGAGCGAAGCACCTTCTTGTCGAACTTGCCGACGCTCGTCTTCGGGACCTCGTCGATGAAGGTCCAACGCTCGGGAAGCTGCCACTTCGCGATGCGATCACCGAGGAACTCGCGCAGCTCGCTCGCGGTCACCTCGGCATCGCTCTTCCGCACGATGCACGCGAGCGGTCGCTCGTCCCAGCGCGGATCGGGCACCGCGATCACCGCGGCCTCCGCCACCGCGGGATGCGCCATGAGCAGCACCTCGAGCTCCACCGACGAGATCCACTCCCCGCCCGACTTGATGACGTCTTTCACGCGGTCGGTGATCTGGATGTAGCCGTTCGGCGTGACGCTCGCGATGTCGCCGGTGCGGAGCCAGCCGTCGTGGAACTTGAGAGGGTCGGGGTCGCGGTAGTACGAGCCCGTGATCCACGGACCGCGCACCTGGACCTCGCCGACCGCTTCACCGTCCCACGGGAGCACGGTGCCGTCGTCGTCGACGATGCGCAGCTCGACGCCGGCGATGACGCGCCCCGACTTCACTCGCCAGTCCATCTCCTCGGTGGTGCCGAGGTCGATGCCTTTCGGCGGCCACGACACCGCGGCCAGCGGGCTCGTCTCCGTCATGCCCCAGCCCTGCAGGATGCGGATGCCGAACTGCTGCTCGAACTGCTCGATGAGCGGGCGCGGCACCGCCGAGCCGCCGCAGATGACTCGTTCGAGCGACGAGAGGTCGACGGAGTTCGCCTCCGCGTAATGGAGGAGCTCCGTCCAGATCGTGGGCACCGCGCCCGCGCAGGTGGGCTTCTCCTGCTCGATGAGACGCGCGAGCGGCTCGGCCTGGAGGTAGCGATTGGGCATGATCAGATCGGCGCCCGCCATCCACGCGGCGTAGGGCGTTCCCCATGCGTTCGCATGGAACATCGGTACGACGGGCAGCACCCGGTCGCGATCGGTGTACGCGACCGCGCCGGCCTGCAGTACGCCGAGGGAGTGCAGGAACGTGGAGCGGTGCGAGTAGACGACACCCTTCGGGTTGCCGGTGGTGCCGCTCGTGTAGCACATCGCTGCCGCGGCGCGTTCGTCGATCTCCGGGTACGCGATGCCGGGCTGCTCGGCGGCGAGAAGCTCGTCGTAGCGCAGCACCTGCGCGCGGTTGCCCTCGAGCGGGGCGGTGTCGGCGTCACCCACCACGATGTAGTACTCGACGCTCGACAGCTCGGGCGCGAGTTTCGCGAGCACCGGGATGAGGGTGCCGTCGACGATGACGATGCGGTCCTCGGCGTGGTTCACGATGTACACGAGCTGATCGGGGAACAGCCGGATGTTGAGTGTGTGGAGCACACCCCCCATGCAGGGGATCGCGAAATAGGCCTCGAGGTGCTCCTGGGTGTTCCACGCGAAGGTGCCGACCCGGTCACCCGAATCCACGCCGAGGCGACGCAGCGCCGCCGACAGCTGGTCGACCCGGGTGGCGACTTCGGTGAACGAGGCCCGGCGGCTCGAGTCACCCTCGAAGGTCACCACCTCGCTGTCGCCGTGGACCGTTCGGCCGTGGCGGAAGATCATCCCGATGGTGAGGGGAAAGTCCTGCATCGTCGACAACATCGAGGCCCTCCGTGCGTGATTCGGCGTGCGCGACTCGGATGGACGCGACTCGGATCGACGGCCGGAGCGTACCCGGGACCCCGTTTCCCCGTCACCCGCCGTAGTTCATCCTCGTATCCACCTCCACCATGGGTCGGACACCCGCATGAGCGCCCGGCATCACCCGCCGTAGTTCATGCGGGTGTCCTCCATCACCATGGGTCGGACACCCGCATGAGCGCCCGGCATCACCCGCCGTAGTTCATGC
>JBBDHW010000019.1:45869-88110 GCA_040880805.1 Acidimicrobiia bacterium
GGGTGTCCTCCATCCTGAGGACGGGGGTGTCCTCGGGCTTCTGGAAGCCGGCGTCGACGATCTCGCCCAGGAACAGCGTGTGCTCACCCACCGAGACCGACTCGCGCACCTCGCAGTCGAGGTAGGCGACGGCCTGGTCGAGGATCGGCGCGCCCGACAGGCCGTCATGGAAGGGAAAGCCGTTCAGCGTGTGCGCGGCGAGGTCGACTTCGACCGGCTTGGTGAACTTGCGCACGATGGCGCGGTCCTCACGGTCGATGAGGTTCAGGCTGAACACGCGGCCCTCGGACACGAGCTCGTGCGTCAGCGCACCGAGCTCGATCCCCACTGCGAGCATCTTGGGGGCGAACGACACCTGCGTCGCCCAGTTGAGCGTCATGCCGTTGCGGCGCTCGCCCTTGTCGGTGCAGCCCAGCACGTAGATTCCGCTCGGCATCGTCCATAACACCCGACGGCGCAACCGGTCGTACTCGTCGGGGTCCTTGCCTGCGGGAAACGGACCAACGGGTCCTTCTTGGACGGGCATGAGGCGCAGGCTACGCGCGCTGATCTCCCGCTACGGCACGACCTGCGTGTCGACGATGGTCAATCTTCGCCGAACGGCGACAAAGTCCCGTTCCCGGGCGATGCCTTCCGCCAGCGGGACGTCGAGAGCGGCCCACGCCAGCGCTTTGGCGGCCCGGACCGCTGCGGTCGGTCGGACGGCGATCCGGTCGGCAAGCTCGTCGGTGTGCGCGCGGAGGTCGGCGCGCGGCACGACTTCGTCGACGAATCCGCGCGCCAGCGCGTCGTGCGCGGGGATGCGGTCGCTGAGGAGGATCGTCGAGAGCGCGGCGCTGGTACCGACCACCCGCGGCAACGTCTGCGACGCGCCACCTGCGGGGATCATGCCGACGCCCGCCTCCGGGAGTGCGACGACACAATCGTCCGCCGCGAGGCGATAGTCGCACTGCAGTGCGAGCTCGAAGCCGAACCCGACCGCGTACCCGTGCATCGACGCGAGCATCGGCACCGCGACCGCGCGCAGCAGGCCCCACACATCTCTGCCCCATCGCGCATCGCGCATCGCCCACACTGACGGCGCGGTGCCGAACTCCTTCAGATCGGCGCCGGCGGAAAAGTGATCACCTGCCGCGCTGAACACCACCACCCGGACGCCCGGGTCGGCGATGACACCAGTCAGCACGTCGCACAGCTCGTCGCGCGTCGCGACGTCGTAGATGTTGATCGGCGGGTGATCGAAAACGATCTCGGTGATCGCACCGCGCGCGGACACGTGCAGCCGGTCAGCCACCGCGCGCCTCCACGCTGAACAGGTGCCCCACCGCGTCTTCGAGCGACACGCGCTCACGCGCGCGATCGCGACCGGACAAGAGCACGTTTGCGGCGACCAGCCCGGCAAGCAGCCCGGCCACCGGATCGGCGACCGACGAGCGCCCGAGGCGCGGCGGGTCGTACCGCGACGCCCAACCGCCGCGGCACTCCGCGGCGACCCCGTACCCCGGCCGGTCCTCGTGCGCGAACGCAGAGATCCGTACGACCGACAACGGCGGATCGGCGAGCCCGACGTTCGCGAGCACGCGGGGCGTGGTGCCGTCAACGAGGAGATGCGCGCCGTCGAGCAGCTCCTCGAACTGGTCGCGCTGGGCATCGTCGCCGAGGTCGAGCGGCACTTCCTCCTGATCGCGCATGAGCGCGTCGCGTAACGGGAACGGATCCGGACGGCTCGGATGCGTCACCCGCACGACGTGCGCACCGAGTGTCGCGAGCACGAGCCCGGTGAGCGGTGCGGCCCAGGTGGCGCCGAGCACGACGACCCGCGCACCGCCGAGTTGCACCCGCGCGTCGGGGAAGAGAACCCGTGGCGCCGCCGCAGGCGCGGCGCGCACCGCGACCGCCGGAAGGCGCCACGCACCCGCCTCGGCGTCGACCGCCTCGGCGGCGAGCGTCGAGAGATCGCCACCGAGTGCGTCCACCATCGCCGTGAAGTCGTCCCACGCGGTGGGCGGGCCCGGGTGCACCCAGCCGTCGGCGGCGCGCAGGACGATCGGCGGCGGGAGCAGGCCGACAGAACCCGGCCGTGCCGGCCGGAGCAACGGAATACCCAATGCGTCGCACAGCTCCCGCGCCGCGCGTCGCGCGATCGCGACACCGGGCTCTCTCGTGGTGAGGGCGGTCATTCGCCCTCGAACTCCGGTGGACGCTTCTCGAAAAAGGCGGCGATCCCCTCGGCTCGGTCACGCGTGGTCGAGAGCAGCAGGTTGAGATCGGACTCGAGGCGATGCCCGTCGGCAATGGTGAGGTCGCGCCCACGTAAGACGGCCTCACGCGCCGCTGCTTGCGCGCGCGGCGCGCCGGCCGCGAGCCGAGTGGCGAGCTCCTCCGCATGCGCGCGCGGGTCATTGCCACACACCGCGATCCCACTGCGCTCGAGCCCGCGCGCGTCCACCACCTCGCCGACGACGAGCATGCGGAGCGCGAGCGCGACACCACCCGCGCGGGTGAGTCGTTGGGTCCCCCCCCAACATGGCAGCTCCCCGCGCCCGACCTCGGGGAACTGCATCGTCGCCTGCTCTCCGACCACGCGAACATCGGCCGCCAAGAGCACTTCCGCGCCGGCACCGACCGCGGGACCGTCCCACACCGCGATGGTCGGTGCAGGGAACGCGGCGAGCAGCGTGGCAGGATCGGTGAGGCCCTTGGGCGTGACCGCTCGTGGCTCGTCGGTTCCCGCGCCGTTGCTCGCGTCGAGCAGCAACGCGCGCGGTGGGTCGGCAGCGAGGCGTGTCAGCTCGGCGAGCAGCTCCGCGCACGCGGGCGCGCGCACGTCGGCCAACGGGCCGGGTGCGAGCGTGATCGTGGCGACGCGCTCCACACCTCTCCCGTCCGCTCGGTCAGCCGCCGACGTTCGCGAGCTCGCGCACCTCGGCGCGCTCGGCGTCGGTGAGCACCCACGCGGTCGTGGCGGCGGCGTTGGCCTTCACCTGCTCGGGCGACGTCGCGCCGGCGATGACGCTGGCGACCGTCGGCGTGCCCGCGAGGTACGACAGCGCCAGCTCGGGGAGCGTGTGGTCGTGGTCTTTCGCGTACGCGGCAAGACGGTCGACCGCATCCATGCGCTCGTCGGAGAGCATCGCGTTCGCGCGATCACCCCACGCTGCCAGGCGCGTGCCCTCGGGCGCCGCCTCGCCACGCTTGTACTTGCCGGTGAGGACTCCGCTGGCGAGCGGGAAGTACGGCATGAACGTGATGCCGAGCTTCTGGCACGCGGGGATCACCTCGGCCTCCGGAGTGCGATCGAGCAGGCTGTAGTGGTTCTGCACGTTCACGAACTGCGGCGCGCCCAACTCCTTGGCCGCGGCAGCAGCCTCCTCGACCATCTGGGCCGAGAAGTTCGAACAGCCGATCTCGCGCACCTTGCCCGCGGCGACGAGCTTGCCGAATGCCTCGAGCGTGTCGCCGATCGGGGTATTCGCATCGGGCATGTGCAGGAGATAGAGATCGATGTAGTCGGTGCCGAGCCGCTGCAGGCTGTTGTCGATCGCCTGTGCGATCCACTCCGGGCTACCCCCCGAAACGCCCTCGGGCGCGCCGAACCCGCTGACCTTGGTGGTGATCACCGCACCGCTTCGACGGCTGCCCAGCGCGCGGCCGAGGAACTCTTCCGACTTCCCTCCCCCGTAGCTCTCGGCGGTGTCGAAGTTGTTCACCCCGGCGTCGAAAGACGCGTCGACGACGGCCTGGGTGCGCTCCTGGTCCATGCGCATCCCGAAGTTGTTGCAGCCGAGCCCTGCCACAGTTACGTCGAGCGACCCGACCTTGCGTGTCTCCGCCATCCCCGAACCTCTCTACGAATCTGGTCTACGTGTGTGGTGTCTGCGTGTCTGTTTCCATCCACGCTACCGCCGATGCCCGAGGGGGGTCACTGGTAGGGTCCGCGAGCAGGCCGTGAACAGCAAGGGGGGTCCGATGAGCATCGTGCGCGAACGCCGCGACCAGGTCGAGATCATCCGCATGAACCGGCCGGAAGCAAAGAACGCGATCAACGACGAGGTCGCGCACGGCATCGAGGAGGCCCTCGACGGCGTGGAGCACGACTCCGCCGTCCGAGTGGTCGTCCTCACCGGCACCGGCGACGTCTTCTCGGCAGGCGCAGACCTCAAGATGGTCGCTGCCGGCGACTCGCGGGGTTTCGTCACCGAGCGCGGGGGCTTCGCCGGCATCGTGACGCGCGACTTCCCGAAGCCGATCATCGCCGCCGTCAACGGCACGGCAGTGGCCGGCGGGTTCGAGATCGCACTCGCCTGCGATCTCATCGTCGCCGCAGACATCGCGTGGTTCGGACTGTTCGAAGTGAAGCGGGGCCTCTTCGCCGGCGGCGGAGGTCTCATCCGTCTCCCGCGGCGCGTCCCGCTCGCGCTCGCGATGGAGCTCGCGATCGTCGGTACCACGATCGACGCGGCGCGCGCGTACTCCGTCGGGCTCGTGAACCGGGTGGTACCCGTGGCGGAAGTGGTCGACACCGCCGTCGGCCTCGCGAACGAGATCGCCGCGAACTCGCCGCTCGCGGTCCGCAACACGCGGCAAATGGTGCGCGAAGCGGGTGATCTCACCGAGGAAGAGGGCTGGAAGCGGAGCGCGGAGCTCTCGCGGGAGGTGTACGCGTCGCCCGACTCGGTGGAGGGAGCCCGCGCGTTCGCCGAGAAGCGCGCCCCCGTCTGGCAGACCTGATCATGCGTCGCTCGCTGCGAGCCGGGATACCCGGCCCGCGGCCGCTCGCTCCTGACGTGGGAAACTGGGGCCGGATGAACGAACCCGAGATCCAGCGCGCGCGACGGGTATCGATCGAGCTCAAGTACGCGATCATCACGATCCTCGTCATGATTCTGTTCATCGCGCTGCACATTGCCGACGCGTTCTCGGGCGTGAACAACACCGTGAAGAGTGGTGTGGACTGGCTCGCCGGGCTCGGAAGCATCGGCGTCTTCTTCCTCGCACTGGTCGCCAACGCGTCGATCATCATCCAGATCCCGTACACACTTCCGCTGCTCTCGGCCGCGCTCGGAGGGGCCAGCTTCGCCGGCATGATGCTCCTCGGTGTCGCATCGGGCCTCGGCGCGGGCATCGGGGCACTTGCCGGATACAAGGTGGCCGACGCGCTCGTGGGCCGCAGCCCCACTCCGCCGGACGGGCGGGTGTTCCGTTGGATGGCAAGGAACGTCGATCGCCGGCCGCGGCTCACCACGTTCGTGATCTTCGGGATCGCGGCCTCGCCGCTCCCCGACACCACCGTCGTCATGCCATTGGCGCTCGTCCGCTACGGCATGCGGCGAGCCGCGCTGCCACTGTTTCTCGGGAAGTTCGTGCACAACGTGTTGCTCGCGCTGCTCTTCTACGGCTTCGCATCCTGGTCGGCGGAGCACGTGTCGGAGCAGGCGAGCACCGACCTCGCCCTCGCCGTCGCCGTGGTGTTCATGCTGCTGGTCCTCTACTCGGCGGAGAAGGCCCGGGCCGGGGCGGCCGGGCGCCGCAGCAGTCCGGAGACCGGCGGAGAGCTCGCCGAGCCACCCGCCTGACGTCAGGCCTCGCGCCGGGGAATTGGCTGGGGAAGTGACCGCGGGAGCAACTGCTCCTAGAATGGTTGCTCATGGAAGTAGTCGCCGGGGCCATCCGTGTGGAGGAGCTCGCCCGCCGCGCCGACGTCTCCGTCGACACGATCCGCTTCTACCAGAAGCGCCTCCTCCTCCCCCCTCCCCGCCGCGAGGGACGCGTCGCGTGGTACGACGCCGATCACGAGGATCGGCTCGGCCGCATCAAGGAGCTCCAGCGCCAGGGCTTCTCGCTCGCAGTCATCCGGCGGCTCCTCGACGGCGAGCTCGACGCGACCGACGCGCCGCTCGCAGCCGCGGTTGCCGGCGCGCAGCAGGGCGACGCCGAGCTACTCGACCTCGACGACCTCGCCACGCGCGTCGGAATTCCCGCTCCGTTGGTGGAGGCGATTGTCCGCGAGGGACTGCTCGTCCCGCAGCGGCGCGACGGGCGCACCGGCTACACCGTCGACGACGTCGACGTGCTGCGTTCCGGCCTGCGGTTGCTCGAGGCGGGCTTCCCACTGAACGACCTGCTCGCGCTCGCGCGTCGCCACCATGAGTCGACGCGTGCGATCGCGAGTGATGCCGTCGAGATGTTCGACGCGCACGTGCGTCATCCACTCCAGGCTTCGGAGCTGTCCGACGACGAGAAGGCGGAGCGTCTCGTCGAGGCGTTCCGCACGCTGCTTCCCACAGTCACCACGCTCGTCGCGCACCACTTCCGCAGCGTGCTGCTCGAAGTCGCGCAGGAGCACCTCGAAGCCGTCGGCGACGCGACCGAGCTCGCCGCAGCAAGCAACGAGCCCGGATGGGAGCAGGTATGAGCTTCATGGCCGCGCTCCGACGCGACGGCTCGTTGCCGGAGGGCGACGAGAAGCACCGCACGGTCGAGCAGATGTTCGACCGACTCGCGCCGCGGTACGACCGTATGAATCGCGTGATCTCGCTCGGCCTCGACCGCGGCTGGCGCAGGCACACCGTCTCAGAGCTCGGGTTGCCGGCGGGATCGCGCGTGCTCGACCTTGCGTGCGGAACCGGCGATCTCTGCAACGACCTTGCAGCGTGTGAACACCGCGCGGTCGGCGTCGACTACTCGGCCGGAATGCTCGCCGCTGCACACACGGGCGCCGCCCTCGTGCGAGGCGACGCCGCGCAGCTTCCGTTCGCTCAGGGCAGCTTCGACGGCGTCGTCTGCGGGTTCGCGCTCCGCAACTTCGTCGAGCTCACGGCGGTGTTCAGCGAGATCGCGCGCGTGCTCCGCGCCGGCGGCCGGTTCGTCGCCCTCGACGCCACGGTGCCCACGAACCCGCTGCTCCGCGCCGGGAACACGATCTGGTTCCGCGGCGCCGTACCACTGCTCGGCCGCGCGCTCGCACACGACCCCGACGCGTACTCGTACCTCCCGAAGTCCACGGCCTACCTCCCGTCGCCGCCCGTGCTCGTCGACGCGCTCGGCGAAGCCGGCTTCACCGAGGCGCGCAATCACACGCTCACCGGCGGCTCCGTCCTCGTGCTCACGGCAACCCGCGCATGACCACCACCCCGGCACCCGCGCGTCTGCGCGCCGTCACGAGGGAGCTCGACCCGGGTGGCGACCTGATCGCCGCGGTCGACGCCGAAGGCTTCGCGTGGCTTCACCACAAGACGCGGATCGTGGCGTCAGGTGTCGCGGCGCGTCTCGCGCCCGACGACGTCGCGGCCGCGCTCGCCGCGATCGAGACCGACGATCCACTCGGCCTCCCGGGCACCGGTGCGCTCGCGGTGGGCGGGTTGCCCTTCGACCCTGCCGCCGGCGGCGAGCTGGTGGTCCCGGCGCGGGTCGTCGGCGAGCTGAACGGCTGCGCGTGGGTCACGGAGATCGAGCCGCGGCCGTCCGACGCAGTCGACGCGCGAACCCAGCCCACACGGTTCTCGGTCGTCGCCCCGCGATCACGCGAGCAGTGGCGCGCCATGGTGCAGGCCGCGCTCGCCGCGATCGGCAGCGGGGAGCTCGAGAAGGTCGTGCTCGCGCGGGAGGTCATGATCGAGGCCGATACGCCATTCGACCTTCGCGCCATCGTCCGTCGGCTCGTGTCGCAACAGCCAGGTTGTTTCGTATACGCGTCAGAGGGCCTCGTCGGCGCGAGCCCCGAGCTGCTCGTGCGTCGCATCGACGACGAAGTCGAGTCGCTGCCGGTCGCCGGGACTGCGGTTGCCGACGGCGACGACGCCTCGCTACGCGCGTTGGCCGCATCGGTCAAGGACCACCGCGAACATCGGTTCGTCGTCGACGCGATCGTCGAAACCCTCGAGGAGTATTGCGACGAGCTCGATGCAGGCACGGTTCCCGAGGTCGCGGTGTTCGGTCACGTCGCCCACCTCGCGACGCGCGTGAGCGGACGGTTACGTGCGCCTGCTCCGAGCGCGCTCGAGATCGCACGGCGGTTGCATCCGAGCCCGGCCGTCGGCGGCACACCGAGGCAGACCGCCGTCGAAGCGATCGGCGCCCTCGAAGGATTCGATCGGGGCCGCTACGCCGGGCCGGTCGGTTGGGTCGATGCCCGCGGAAATGGAGAGTGGGCGATCGCGCTCCGCGGCGCCGAGCTCGACGGTTCGCGCGCACGTCTCGTTGCGGGCGCGGGGATCGTGACCGGATCGGAGCCCGACGCCGAGTGGGCCGAGACCCAGGCAAAGCTCGAACCGATGCTCCGGGCCCTCGTACGACCGTAACGCAACTACGCGGCGAAGTTGCCCAACCACTCGGCAGCAACCGCGTCCAGGCGGTCTACGTCGAGCGCATAGACACGCTCCCGGCCGCGACGGGTCACGGTGATCAAGCCTGCGTCGACGAGCACCCGGAGGTGCCCTGTCGTCGTCGGCCACGAGCACGCGAAGCGCCCCGCGATGTCGCCGGCCGTCATCTCACCTCCACGGGCGTGGAGCACGAGCAGGATCTGTCGCCGCGACGCGTGCGCGAGCGCGCCGAAGACCACTTCAATGTCGTCGAGCTCTCGTTGTCCGCGGGTAGTCAGGTCGTTGCCACCTGGCGGAAGTGGAGGAACTCCCACTTCGGCAGCTCGCCGCGGTCCTCGAGGCAGAGCTCCATCGGTTCCCAGATCGCGATGACCCGCGGGTGCTCGTGCGCGCGCTGGAAACCGCCTTCGGCCCACGTGAAGATCTCCACGTACGTGGGTGGCTCGGCGAGCGAGCGGTAGGCAATCGCTGGTTGGTCGGTGACCGTCCCGAGCTCGTGCAGCGTGGGCCAGTGCCGGGCAAGCAGCTCGCGGAACTCGTCCTCTCGGTCGGGACGGACGAGATAACGGCAGATGACGGTCTCTTCGGCCATGGGCCCGTTATTTAGCCATCTACCTAAATAAATGTCAACTCACGCGGTCCGCGACCGCCAACCACACCTCGCGGTGCCGGGTGACGTTGGTGGCGCGGTTGGTACGCACGAGCACGACGCGCACGCCCCCGCCCGCCGCGGCCTCACTTACCGCCGGCGCGACGTCTGCCGCTGTGGTCGCTTCCATGACCGGGAGGCCGTGCACTCGCGCCAGCGCAGCAAGGTCGATGCCGTGCGGCGTGCCGAAAAGGGTTTCGAAATGCTCGGGAAGATCGGCCTGGGATAGGAACGAGAAGATGCCCCCGCCGTCGTTGTCCACCACGACGAAGGTGGCATCGAGACCTCGGTCGCGCGCGCCGAGCAGGCCGTTGCTGTCGTGCAGGAAACAGAGGTCGCCGAGCAACCCGACCGTCGGACCGTCCGAACCGGCAGCGATGCCGAGAACCGTTGACACGAAGCCATCGATGCCATTGATGCCGCGGTTGGCGAGCAGCGTGAGCCCGGTCCGCGCCGCGGCGAAGCTCTCGACGTCGCGCACCGGCATGCTCGACGCGGCAACGAGTGACGCGCCGTCGGGAATCGCCGCCACCACGTCACGGGCGATGCGCCCTTCGAATGGTTCGTTCCAACCGTCGATGAGACCGTCGATCGCCGCGCGCGCGGACACGTCCGCGGAGCGCCACGACTCGTTCCATTCGTCGTCGATCGTGAGACCGGCAAGCTGGGGTGTGAGCGCGTCGAGGAGCAGCTCGGCGTCGGCGAGCATCCGGCCGCTCACCGCATGGTGCGGGTCGAGCCACGCGCCGTCGGGATCGACCAAGACCTGGCCGACGTCGGGGTCCAGCCACTGCATCGAGACCTTGCTGGTGAGCGGCCCGCCGATGCGCAGCACGACATCCGGACGATGCGCGCTCGCGAAGTCGCCGCTGCGGAGCAGCGGGTCGTACGTGGTGACGGTGCCGGGTACCCGCAGGTTGGAGATGGGATCGGCGAGGACGGGCCAGCCGGTCACCTCGGCGAACCGCATGAGTGTCTCCGTTCGCACGCCTGCGCCCCATCCCGCGACGACGAGCCCACGAGGCGTGGACCCGATCAGATCGGCGAGCGCGTCGAGCATCGCCGCGCTCGGTGCGCGGGTACCGGGCGCGCGTGCCGTCCACGGGCGGTCGTGGGAGCGGCCCGGTGCGTCGACGAGCGGCGCGCCGGTCGGCACGAGCGGCTCGCGGAACGGAAGGTTGAGGTGCACCGGCCCGGCGGGCGGTCCGAACGAGTCCCCTACCGCCCGCGCCGCCATCGAGCGCCACTCCGCACCGACACCCGGACGATCGTCGGGAACGCCGGCTTCGCAGAACCAGCGCACGGCGTTGCCGTAGAGCTTCAGCTGGTCGATGGTCTGGCCGGCGCCGGCGTCGCGGAACTCGGGCGGGCGATCTGCCGTGCACACGATCAGCGGCACGCGCGAGTGGTGCGCTTCGAGGACCGCGGCGTGGAAGTTGGCTGCGGCGGTCCCCGAGGTGCAGAGCACGACCGCGGGGCGGCCCGAGGCCTTGCCGCGGCCGAGCGCGAAGTACGACGCGGAGCGCTCGTCGAGATGTACGTGCAGCCGGACGCGGTCGTCGCCGGCGAGCGCGAGCGCGAGGGGCGCCGAGCGCGAACCGGGCGCGAGGCATGCGTCGGTGACCCCGTTGCGCACCCACTCGTCGACCAGCGTGCGCGCGAATGAGGTTGCGGCGTCGCGGGTCATGACAGGATCACCGCGTGACCTGGGTACTCGTACACGGCTTCACGCAGAGCGAACGCTCGTGGGGTCCGATCCCACTCGACGATGCGGCCGCGCTGCGGGTCCCCGACAACCTCGACTTCGTCGCAACCGCGCGCGCGCTGGGCGACGCAGGAGGTCATGCGAGCTACGTCGGCTACTCCATGGGCGGCCGCCTGTGCCTCCAACTCGCGCTCGATCGGCCCGCGCTCGTGGAGCGCCTCGTGCTGGTGAGCGCGTCGGCGGGTATCGCCGACGACGCCGAGCGCGCGGCGCGGCGTGAGAGCGACGAACGGCTCACGCACGAGATCGAGCGAGATGGTGTGGACGCGTTCCTCGAACACTGGCTCGCGCACCCGATGTTCGCCTCGCTTCCTCGCGATGCAGCCGGTATCGAGGAGCGTCGAGCTGCGAACACGATGGACCGTCTGACCCACCAACTCTTGGTACTGGGTCAGGGTACGCAGCCGGACAACTGGGGCAGGCTGGGCGAGTTGCCCATGCCGGTGCTGATCGTCGCCGGCGGGCTCGACACGAAGTACGTCGACATCGCGTACCGAATGGGTGAAGCAATCCCGAACGCGCGTGTCGAGATCGTCGATGGCGCCGGCCATGCGTGCCACCTCGAACGACCGGAAGGCATCGCTCAACTGCTCGCCTCCTGGTAACGCGCCAACAGCGCCGCGTCCGGCGTGACCGTGCGCACGGGCAACACGCCGTGTTCGGGCACAAGTGAATCGATCACGACGTCACCCGCGATCTGCGACAGCGTGGCCAACCCGCACGCGTACCGCAGCTCGGGCAACGCGGCTGCGAGCGCGAGGCCGGCGGCGATGCCGACCGACGTCTCCATCATCGATGAGACGATCGCGGGCACCCCAGCTTCCTCGGCAATGGCCAGTGCCGCGCGGACACCTCCGAGTGGTTGCTGCTTCAGCACGATCGCGTCGACGGCGTCGAGCGCGCGCAGTCGGCGCGCATCCTCGAGGGAGCGAACACATTCGTCGGCCGCGATCGGGACTTCGACGCGAGCACGGACACGAGCGAGGTCGTCGAGCGAAGCGACCGGCTGCTCGACCAGCTGGAGATCGAAGCGCGCCAGCCGCTCGATCACGGCGACCGCGGTGTCGACGTCCCACGCGCCGTTGGCGTCGACACGGAGCGCGACACGCGGTCCGACCGCGTCGCGCACCGCGGCGACCAACTCCACATCGCCGGGTGATCCCACCTTCACCTTCACGGCCGGGAACTCGCGCAGCATGGCCCCATCGAAGCGAGGACCGTCGACGAGCGCGTTCACCGGCACCGCATCGCGCAGCGCCGGCGGGAAGCCGAGCAGCGCAGCTTCTTCTGCGGCCCGCCGACATGCAGCGAGATCCGACGGGTAACTCGCGAGGGGTGAACACTCACCCCACCCCGCGGGGCCTTCGACGAGCGTGACCACGCGATCGCCGATCCGAAGCGTGTGCTCGGTCAGGAGAGGCACAGCCCCACGCTCACGAGAACGGCGACGACGACCTCGAGCCTCGACGTGGCGA
This sequence comes from Acidimicrobiia bacterium, assembly GCA_040880805.1. Taxonomy (NCBI): domain Bacteria; kingdom Bacillati; phylum Actinomycetota; class Acidimicrobiia; species Acidimicrobiia bacterium. The sequence goes on from JBBDHW010000019.1 coordinate 58,083, forward strand.
CCAGCGCCGCGACCAGGGAGGGCGGGTCGGTGCTCCGGCGCATGATCCGGACCGGCTTGATCGCGAGCGGCAGCGCCCCGAGACCGAGCAGCGCCCAGGGTTGGGTGATGCCGATCGCGACGACCGCGGCGAACGAGCCGGCATAACAGGCGACGAACAGCGCGCGTGCAGTGGGCGCGCCGACCCGTACCGCGAGCGTGCGCTTGCCGGACGCGGTGTCGGTGGGGACGTCGCGCACGTTGTTGGCAAGGAGGATGGCGCACGCGAGGAGACCGACGACGAGCGAACCCCACCACGCGGCGCCGGGTACGTACTCCACCTGCACGTATGCAGATCCCACCGTGGCGACGAACCCGAAGAACACCAGCACCATGAGCTCGCCCACACCGAGGTAGCCGAGCGGGACGGGTCCGCCGGTGTAGAGCACGGCGGCGGCGATGGCGGCGACGCCCACGAGCAGCAGCCAGGGGTTGACGACGAGTGACAGCACGAGACCGACGACCGCGGCAACTGCGAACGCGAGCGCGGCCGCGTTGCGGACCGCCTTCGGCGTCGCAACCCCGCTCGCGGTCAGTCGCAGTGGGCCTTTGCGATCGCGGTCGGTGCCGCGCACGCCGTCGGAGTAGTCGTTCGCGTAGTTGACCCCGACCTGCAACGCGAGCGCGACGACCATCGCCGATGCGAATCGCCACCAGATCACGCCGTCGGCATCAGCTACCGCCGCGGCCGTGCCCACCAGCACGGGCGCCACCGCCGCCCCGAGTGTCCGCGGCCTACTTCCTTGGACCCACTCTCCGACCGTCGTCATCTCAGACCACATCGACTCGCTGCCGCGAGCGAGCGAAGTCGAGCGAGCACCGCGGAGCGAACGGAGCGGATGGAGCGAGCTCGCGAGGGGAAGGAGCGGAGTGGGAGCGGAGCAAGGAATTAGGGCCGCTTCGGAAAACGCGCGAAGTCGGGCTCGCGCTTCTCGACGTAGGCCTGCTTGCCCTCCTGCGCTTCCTCGCTCATGTAGTAGAGGAGCGTGGCGTCCCCCGCGAGCTGCTGGATGCCGGCGAGGCCGTCGTCGGCCGCGTTGCACGATGCCTTGATCATGCGCAGCGCGAGCGGACTGTGGCCGAGCATCTCGCGGCACCATTGGACCGTCTCCACCTCGAGGTCGACGAGTGGCACGACCGTGTTCACGAGACCCATCGCGAGCGCGTCCTGCGCGTCGTACTGACGGCACAGGAACCAGATCTCGCGGGTCTTCTTCTGGCCGACCGAGCGCGCGAGCAGCCCACTGCCGTACCCGCCGTCGAACGAGCCGACACGCGGCCCGGTCTGACCGAAGATCGCGTTGTCGGCCGCGATCGTGAGATCGCACACGACGTGGAGCACGTGGCCGCCACCGATCGCGTACCCCGCGACCATCGCGACGACCGGCTTCGGCAACCGGCGGATCTGCACCTGGAGGTCGAGCACGTTGAGCCGCCCGATGCCGTCGTCGCCGACGTAGCCGTCGTCACCGCGGATGCGCTGGTCGCCACCTGAGCAGAACGCAAGCGGACCCTCACCGGTGAGCACGATGACGCCCACGTCGCGGTCGTTGCGCCCGCGCTCGAAGGCGTCCTGGAGCTCGTAGAGGGTCTTGGGTCGGAACGCGTTCCGAACCTCGGGCCGGCAGATCGTGATCTTGGCGATCCCGTCCGCGAGCTCGTAGCGGATGTCGCCGTAGCCGGCGTCGACCACCTGCCAGTCGGCGCCCGATTTGATGACGGTATCCATGGGCGTCTCCACTCTCGGAGCAATCACTCCAACAAACATGCTCACGGTAGCGGTTTGACAGCGCCGGGCCGCCATGTGAAGGTGTTCACAAGGTTATGGCAGTTCCGAACGTCCTGTTTGGCCGGATGCACGATCCGGCGGCGCACACGATCGAGCGGTACCTCGCGACCGACGGCTATGCCGCCCTGCGACGCGCCGTGCACGACATGACCCCCGAGCAGGTCCTGGCCGAGGTCCAGGCATCGGGTCTCACGGGGCGCAGCGGTGGGAGCGCCTTCACCACCGCGCAGAAGTGGGGGCTCCTGGCAGACGAGCGGCCCGCCTACGTCGTGGTGAACGGCGACGAGTCGGAGCCGGGCACGTTCAAGGATCGTCAGTTGCTCGAACGCGATCCGCACCAGCTCCTCGAAGGCGCGCTGCTGTGTGCGTACGCGGTGGGTGCCGACTGCGTGATCGTGTACGTGCGCGGCGAGTCCGCGCTCGCGTACGACCGAGTGCGCGATGCGCTCGCCGATGCGCGGCGTCATGGCGCAGTAGGCGATCACATCCTCGGCTCCGCGTTCTCGTGCGAGGCCATCGCGCACCGCGGCGCCGGCGCGTACGTCGTCGGCGAAGAGACCGCGCTGCTCTCCAGCCTGGAAGGTGAGCGCGGGATGCCACGCGTGCGGCCGCCGTACCCCGCGGCGCAAGGGCTGTACGCGCAGCCGACGATCGTGAACAACGTCGAGACACTGTCGACGGTGCCGTGGATCGTGCGCAATGGAGGCGCCGCGTTCGCGGCTCTCGGGGGCGCGCGGTCGACCGGTACGCGGGTTTTCTCCGTTTCGGGCCGCGTTCGTCGTCCCGGGAACTACGAGATCGAACTGCATCACACGACGTTCCGCGACCTCATCTTCGATCCCGAGCTCGGCGGCGGCATCGTCGGCGACCGCGCCTTCACTGCCTTCTTCCCGGGCGCGTCGTTCCCCTGGCTCTGGCCGGAGCATCTCGATCTTCGCCTCGACATCGACGACGTCGCGGCCGCCGGCTCGTCACTCGCGTCGGGGCTTGTCGTGCTCGACGACACAGTGTGCCCGATCCGTGTTGCCGCGCGGCTCGTGCGGTTCTTCGCCGAGGAGTCGTGCGGCAAGTGCACGCCGTGTCGCGAGGGCGCGCCGTGGCTCGAGAAGATCATGTACCGGATCGTGCACGGATACGGACGGCTCGAGGACCTCGCGCTGCTCGAAGACGTCGGCAAGCGCATGGGCCCCGGAACCACGATCTGCGCGCTCGGCCCGTCGACCGTTTCACCCATCAGCTCCACGCTCACGCGCTTTCGCGACCACTACCTCGCGCACGTAAGTGTTGGTGCCTGCCCATTGGAGGCGCCGGCGCGCGCGGCGTAGCGTCTGCTCCATGGCTGTCACCGAGGACGAGACCTGGGCGATCATCGCGAGCGAGCGACGCGACCTCGCCGACGCAATGGCGAGGTTCACCCCCGAGCAGTGGGCGACGCCGAGCCTCTGCGAGGGTTGGACGGTGCGCGTCGTCGCCGGGCACCTCACGATGCCGTTCGAGATGAGCCTGCCCAAAGCGATGATCGGCGTGATCCGGCACGGCGGAAACTTCGACAAGTTCGCCGACGTCACGTCGCGGCGGTTGGCGGAGCAAACCACGGACGCTCTCGTGCACCAGATCCGCGACAACGCCGACAACCACTTCAAGCCCCCGGGCGGCGGCGCGGGCGCGCCGCTCACCGACGCGGTGGTGCACGGGCTCGACATGAAGGTGCCGCTCGGCCTTCCCACCGAGCGTCCCGCCGACCACGTGAACGCGGTCCTCGACTACCTCATGACGAGGGCAGCCACGCGCGGCTTCGTCAAGAAGGGCCGCGTAGACGGTCTCCATTTCGTGACGACCGACACCGGATGGGCCTACGGCGAGGGTCCGGAGGTATCCGGCCCCGGCTGGGCACTCGCGCTCGCGCTCACCGGGCGCCCGGCGGGTCTCGAGCCGTTGATCGGCGACGGTGTGGCTGCGTTCCGGCGGCGCGTCACGGCTTGATGGCGTCTCGCGCGAAGGAACCGCTGCGCGACTACCGCGAGAGGCGCGACTTCGCGAACACACCCGAGCCGGCGCCCGTGCCGACGAAGCCGCGCCGAGCTCGCAAGCCGCGCTTCGTCGTGCAGGAACACCACGCGCGCCGCCTCCACTGGGATCTCCGGCTCGAGCACGAGGGTGTGCTCTGGTCGTGGGCGGTGCCGAAGGGCATCCCGATGCTCAACAAGCCGAACCACCTCGCAGTGCGCACCGAGGACCACCCACTCGAGTACCTCACGTTCCACGGCGAGATCCCGAAAGGGCAGTACGGCGCGGGCTCGATGACGATCTGGGACGCGGGGACGTACGAAGCTGAGAAGCTGCGCGACGACGAGGTCATCGTCACGCTGCACGGGAAGCGCGTCGACGGCAAGTACGCGCTGTTCCAGACCAAGGCCAGCCAGTGGATGATCCACCGTATGAGCCCGCCCGCCGACCCCACGCGCGAACCCGTGCCGCGTGACCTCCGCCCAATGCTCGCGACCGCCTCCATCACGTTGCCGCGAGACGACGAGAACTGGGCATTCGAGATGAAGTGGGACGGCATGCGCGTGCTCCTCACGATCGACGGCGGCCGGCTCACGCTCACGTCGCGCCGGGGCAACGACGTCACCGCGCGCTTCCCGGAACTGCGCGCGCTCGCGGACCTGCTCGCGCAGACCGAAGCGGTGCTCGACGGCGAGATCGTCGCGCTCGACGACGACGGACATCCGAGCTTCGAGCAGCTCCAACCGCGTATGCACGTCGGCAACGCGTCGGTTGCCCGCCGCCTCGCCGCGGAGTGCCCGGTCGTGTGCATGCTCTTCGACGTGCTGTGGCTCGACGGGCACTCCACCTGCGAGCTCCCGTACCGTGACCGGCGGAAGCTGCTCGAGCGGCTCGCGCTCGCCGGCCCCAACTGGCAGACCCCGCCCACAACCATCGGCGACGGCCACGCCGTGTTCCGCGCGGCCGATGAGCTCCACATGGAGGGCGTGGTCGCCAAGCGCCTCGACAGCACCTACCAACCCGGCCGCCGTTCCGACTCCTGGCGCAAAGTGAAGACCCATCAGGGTCAGGAGCTCGTCGTGGGCGGATGGCTCCCCGGCGCCGGACGCCTCGACGGCCGGCTCGGCTCGCTGCTCGTCGGCTACTACGACGACGCCACGCTGCGGTATGCCGGGCGCGTCGGATCCGGCCTCGACGAACGCACACGCACCGAGCTGGAGACGAAGGTCGTCCCGCTGGCGCGCGAAACGAGTCCGTTCCACCAAACGCCGAAGCTCCCGCACCCGCGCTGGGTCGAGCCTGAACTCGTCGTCGACGTCCGCTTCCAGAACTGGACGGGCGCGGGCATGCTCCGCGCGCCGCGCTACCGCGGGTTGCGAGACGACAAGGACGCGTCGGAGGTCGTGCGCGAGATCCGGTAGCGCACGTTGCGGGGTGTGGTGACTGACACGATCTCGTCGAGACCGATCGTGTCGAACCCGAACTGCAGCGCCGCTCGCGCGCCCTCGCTCGCATATCCCTTGCCCCAGTGGTCGCGGGCAAGGCGCCATCCCACTTCGACCGCGGGTGTGAACGGGGCATCGAAGGTCGCGAGGTCGAGCCCGATGAACCCGATGCACGGCGCGACTCCCGGAACTTCGACCGCCCAGAGCCCGTATCCGTGCTCGTCGAACCGCTCCTCGAAGATCGCGATCTCGGACTCGCATTCTTGGCGCGTCATGGTGCTCTGAAAATGCTCCCGCACCTCAGAGTCGGCGTTGAGGGCGGCGTACGGCTCGAGATCGGCGGGCAGCCAGCGTCGCAGCAACAACCGATCGGTGCGGAGTTCCGGCGCGCGTCCCACGGTTCGAACGCTACCGTCCACTCGTGACCGATCTCGCGCTGCTCGACGCGACCGCACAAGCCGAGCTCGTTCGCTCGGGCGACGTCACACCACTGGAGCTCGTCGACGCCGCGATCGCGCGCATCGAGCAGCTGAATCCCACCCTCAACGCGGTGATCCACCAACGCTTCGAGCGTGCGCGCGAGGAAGCACCGCACGCCGCCGGCCGCTCGTTCCGCGGTGTGCCGATCTTGGTGAAGGATCTCGACGGGCCGCTCGCCGGCGAGCCGTACCACCTCGGCAACCGGCTGCTCAAGGAGATCGGCGCCACCCCCGACCACGACTCGTATCTCATCGCCAAGCTGAAGGCGGCGGGTTTCGTGATCGTCGGCAAGACGAACTGCCCGGAGTTCGGACTGCTCCCGACCACCGAGCCCACCGCGTACGGGCCCACCCGCAACCCGTGGGATGCCGAGCGCAGCGCGGGTGGTTCGAGCGGCGGCTCCGGGGCCGCCGTGGCATCCGGCATGGTGCCGCTCGCGCACGCGGGTGACGGCGGGGGCTCCATCCGCATTCCCGCGAGCATGTGCGGGCTCCTCGGACTCAAGCCCACACGGGGACGCGTGTCGTTGGGCCCGGACGACGGCGAGACGTGGGCGGGCCTCGTGGTCCGGCACGTGATCACCCGAAGCGTGCGCGACTGCGCGGCGGTGCTCGACCTGCTTGCGGGCGCGATGCCCGGCGATCCGTATGCGGCGGCACCTCCATCTCGGCCGTTCCTCGAAGAGGTAGGCGCCGAAGTCGGGCCGCTTCGCATCGGCGTACGCGCGGCAACAGCCCCTGGTGAGCTCGCCGAGGTCACATCGGTGTGCACGGACGCGGTGAACGACCTCGCTGCCGTACTCCAACGAGAGCTCGGTCACGAGGTGGAAGTGGCGAGTCCCGATGCGTTCGACGACCTCGCCGCGCTCGTTGCGTTCACCACGATCCAGGCGACCACGACCGCACACGATGTCGACCGCCTCTCGGCGCGTGCCGGACGTGAGATCGGTCCCGACGACGTCGAGACCCTTACCTGGACGCTGTGCGAGCGCGGCCGCAGCATCAGCTCGGCCGAGTACGTAGAAGCGCTGGAGACCGCGAGGGCATGGTCACGGCGCATGGCCCGTTGGTGGGACACCGACGGCGACGGCTTCGACCTGCTGCTCACCCCGACGCTGGCGGAACCCCCACCGCTCCTCGGCGACATCGACAGCGACGCACCCGACCCGTCGCACGCGCTGGCGCGCATCGTGCCCTTCGGTGTGTTCACGGCTCCGTTCAACATCACCGGGCAGCCCGCGATCTCAGTGCCGACCTGGCCCGTGAGCAGCCTGCCGATCGGCGCTCAGCTCGTGGCTGGGACCGGACGAGAAGACTTGTTGTTCCGGGTGGCGGCCCAGCTCGAACAGGTACGGCCCTGGGCAGATGGGGCACCGCCGGTGTTCGCAGGAGCCTCATCGCCACAGTCCGTGACGCTGCCGCCACGGAGAGAGTAGTCTCTCGGCCACATGTCCGGCCCACGCCGGAACGGCGGAGGGGTGCCGCCAGGGTGCACAACTCACCACCACTCGCAGAGTCGCCGCCAGCCCTCAAACCGATCGTGAGCTGGTGGTTCGTCGCGCTCGGCTGCCTCGCCACCGGTTTGGTGATGCTCGACTCGTCCGACGCGGGTCGTTCGTTCGCGTTCGACGCGCTCGCCCTGATCGCCGCAGGTGGCGCGGTGTACGGCATCCTGCGAAACCGTCCCGACCGCCGGTTCTCGTGGCTCTTCCTCGCGATCGGACTCGTGCTCTTCGCGGCCGGCGACGTGGTCTGGGACCTCGCGACCCGCGGCGCGGGTGCCAGCACGGCATATCCGTGGGCCGACGTCCTCTACCTCGCCGCGTATCCGCTGCTCGCGTTCGCGCTCTACCAACTCGCGCGACGCCACTTCCGACGCGACACCGTGGTCGACAGCGCGATCGTCGCGCTCGCGGTCTCCGCGGTGATCTGGCAGTGGGCGGTCACCCCGGTGATCCAGCACTCCCAGGGCGCGACGATGGAACGGATCGTCACGGCTACATATCCGATCATGGACGTCGTCCTCGTCGTCGCCATCGTGCACGCAGTGTTCACGCTCCCACGTTGGACGCCTGCGGCCTGGTTCCTCTTCGGAGGGCTGACCGTCCTGATGATCTCCGACACCGTCTACGCCCGGCTGGTGGCCGACGGCACGTACACCGAGGGCGGTGTGCTCGACGCGTTCTGGCCGATCTCCTACTTCCTCCTGGCGGGCGCGATGCTCCACCCCTCGATGCGCGAACTGTGGCTCACGAAGAACACCGGGCTGGTTCGGCACAGCCGCGCGCGCATGCTCGTGCTCGGCGCGGCGCTCTTCTCGGTTCCGGCAGTCGTCGTGCTCGACGCGTCGGGCAGCCGCGAGGCGGTCGCGCTCACCGCCATCGTCGGGCTCACCGCTGCGCTCGTGGCGTGGCGGATCGCTCGCTTGGTATCGGAGACCGACCGCGCGCGCGAAGTGCTCACCGACAGCGAGGCACGGTTCCGCGCGTTCGTCCAGCACTCCACCGACGTGGTGGGGGTGATCGACGTATCCGGAACGATCACCTACGTCAGCCCCTCGGTGATGGACGTATTCGGCTACGAGCCCGATCAGATGGTCGGACACAAGGTCGTCGAGTTCGTCCACCCCGACGACGTCGACGAGACGGTCTTGGCCATCACCGCGCTCGCCGACCGTCCGTTGGAGAGCGAGCTCGTCGAGTTCCGGTGTCGGCACGGCGACGGCGCATGGCGGTGGACCCAGGCGACGTGCACGAACCAGATGTACGAGCCCGTGGTGCGAGGCATCGTGGGGAATCTCCGCGACATCACGGAGCGCCGGCGCGCCGACGCCCTCGGAGCCGCGGAGACCGACGTTCTCCAGCGCATCCTGGGCGGCGCGCCCATCCCGGAGACACTGCGCGTGGTGCTCGAAGCCGTTGAGGAGTACCTCGGCGACGCGTCGGCGACGATCCGCCTGCTCGATGCCGAAACCGGCGAGTTGCAGCGCGTCGCGGCGCCGTCGCTCTCCCCGGCGTTCATCGACACGATCGACGATCGCCTGGCCGCGCAGGTCGGCGACGCCGAGGAGGCCTACAACGCTCGCTTCGAGCCGCTCGTCATTCCCGACATCGACGACGAGCTCAGGTTCCCGCACATTCAACCGCTGCGTGAGTTGACACGAGCGGAAGGCTTCCGAGCATTCTGGTCCCTCCCGATCCGCACACCCGACGACGAGAGGCTGTTGGGCATGCTCGCGATCTACGTGCGTACCGCGCGTGAACCGTCCGAAGCCGAGCGAGCGATGATGGATCGCGTCAGAAGCCTTGTGGGCATCACACTCGACCGCGCTGCGCATACGCGCCAGCTGGGACACCTCGCGCTCCACGACACGCTCACCGAGTTGCCCAACCGAGCGCTCGCAGTCGAGCGGCTCGACGCTGCGCTCGAACGGCTGGTGGATGGCCAGGCGATGGTGGCGGTGCTCTTCCTCGACCTCGATCGCTTCAAGGTCGTCAACGACGGACTCGGCCACGACACCGGCGACGAGTTGCTCGTGGCGGTCGGCCGCCGGCTCGCCGCATCGGTCCGGCGCAACGACACGGTGGCCCGGTTCGGTGGCGACGAGTTCGTCGTCGTCTGCGAGGACCTCACCGACGAGCACCAGGTGGAGGAGCTGGCCGACCGCGCGATCCACGCGCTCAGCGAGCCGTTCGCACTCGAGCGCGCCGAGGTAGTCGTCACCGCGAGCATCGGGATCGCCGTCACCCGCCGATCCTCGGATCGCGCGGCGAGCCTGCTGCGCGACGCGGACGCCGCGATGTACCGCGCCAAGAGCCGCGGCGGTGCGCGGTACGAGTTGTTCGACCAGGACATGCACACGCAGGCCGTCACCCGCCTCCTCACAGAACGAGGGCTGCGCGAGGCACTCGAGCGCGACGAGCTCCGCGTGCTGTTCCAGCCGCAGTTCGAGCTCGCGTCGGGCGAACGCGTGGCCGACGAGGCGCTGCTCCGCTGGGCACATCCCGTGCGCGGTCTCATTGCACCGGGAGACTTCATCGACGTTGCGGAAGAGACCGGAATCATCGTGCCGATCGGCGCGTGGGTCCTCGAGCAGGTGTGCGAACGAGCGAGCCGGGCGCGGAGTGAGGGACCCGCCGACGGCCAGCTGTGTGTGTCCGCGAACATCTCCGCTCGCCAGCTGCTGCGCCCCGACTTCCCGCGCGTGGTACGTGCGGTGCTCCCCGGGTTCGACCTCGACCCGTCGGCGCTCTGCCTCGAGATCGCGGAGCACGTGCTGCTCGACGATCTCGAGACCACGAGCGGCGCGCTCAACGCGCTGAAGGAGATAGGCGTCCGGCTCGCGATCGACGACTTCGGCACCGGCGGGTCGTCGCTGACCTATTTGCGCCGTTACCCGTTCGACGAGCTCAAGATCGACCGCGCCTTCATCGCCGGCCTCGGCAAGAGCGCCGCCGACGACGCCATCGTGGCGGCCACCATCGACATGGCGCACGCGCTCGGCATGGTCGTCGCCGCGGAAGGCGTCGAGACCGAGGTGCAGCGAGCTCGCCTGGTCGAACTGGGCTGCGACCGCGCCCAAGGCTACTACCTCGCACCGCCGGAGGCAGTGCCGGCGCGCCGCCTCGAGCTCCTGAAGCAGCAGCCGGCGTAGTCACCGCGCGGCGACGCTGGCGAGCGCAGCGAGCTGAGTCGCTCGCGAGCGAGCGCACGGCCGCGGCGCAGGTATCCTGCGCCGCAGGAAGCGAGCGAATAGAGAGGGAGTGTGCGCATGTCGCTGCTCGACAAGATGAAGGAAACGGCCCAGAAGGGCGTCGACAAGACCAAAGAAGCTGTCAGCACCGGCCAGGAGAAGATCGAACAGCGCAAGCTCGAGAAGAAGATCGGGGAGCTCAAGGAAGAGCTGGGTGGGCTGGTCTACGGGCAGAAGATCGGCAGCCCGGCCGAGAACGCCGACGCCGAGATCGAGCGGGTCGTCGGCGAGATCAAGGAGACCGAGGAAGAGCTCGCCAAGACCGAGGACTGAGCTCTACGGGCGCGTCACGCGCCCCTCTCCCCTGGCGTTCGGTTGTATTACGCGCTCGCTGCTCGCCGGGATACCCGGCTCGCGGCCGCTCACTCGAAACCGCTGCCCGAACGGACCGACGACCGGAAGCGGGCCAGGACCATCAGGGCGCCGAGCATTGCGTAGACGAGGAGGCCGGCTTCCGGCTCTGGGCCCCACCAGTTCGAGAGATCGGCCCCCCACCAGACCGCCGCGGCCGCAATCCACAGCGGGCAGACGAGCACGATCGTGAGCGCCGGGTTTCGCCGAATCAGGGTCACGACGAGGGCGAAGACCACTGCGATCGGCAAGAAGGGCGGGAACACCGACGCGAACGATCCACCTGCCGTAGCGACGCCCCTTCCGCCGCGGAACCTTGTCCACGCAGGCCACACGTGGCCCGCGATCGCGGCGGTGCCCGCCGCGTACGCGGCGGCGTCGCCGATCGCGAGGCCGGCGAACCCGGCGACCGCGCCCTTGAGCGCGTCGAGGAACATCACGAGGCCGCCCCACCCTTTGCCCAGCACGCGCATGGTGTTGAGTCCGCCGGGGTTGCCGCTCCCCTCCTGGCGGATGTCGACGGATCCGCGGGTCACCGCGCGCGTCACGAGATCGGCCGACGGGAACGTCCCGATCAGATACCCGACGAACACGCCGAGCAGGACCTCTCCCACCTCCGACACGGCCGGAGACTACGACAGCGCGCTTCCGCCGCGCGCGATTCGGCGGATCAGCCGCCGGAGACGTCGCGCGGGCGGGCTTTGCCCGCGCCGATCCACGGCATCATGCTCCGCAGCCGGTCGCCCACCTCTTCGATGGGGTGCTCCGCCGACTGGCGCCGCAACGCGTTGAACACCGGCCGACCCGCTTGGTTCTCGAGGATCCACTCCTGGGCGAACTTGCCGGACTGGATCTCACCGAGGATCTTCTGCATCTCCGCGCGCGTCTCGTCGGTGATGATGCGCGGGCCGCGCGTCATGTCGCCGTACTCGGCAGTGTCGGAGATCGAGTAGCGCATATTGGTGATGCCGCCCTCGTAGATGAGGTCGACGATGAGCTTCACCTCGTGCAACGTCTCGAAGTACGCAGACTCGGGCTGGTAGCCCGCGCCCACGAGTGTCTCGTAGCTCGCCTTGATGAGCTCGACGAGTCCGCCGCACAGCACGACCTGCTCGCCGAAGAGATCGGTCTCGGTCTCCTCCTCGAACGTGGTGTCGAGCACGCCTGCGCGGGTCGCGCCGATCGCACGCGCGTACGCCAGCGCGGTCTGCTTCGCCTTGCCGGTCTCGTCGGCATTCACCGCGACGAGCGCGGGCACGCCGCCGCCTTCGTCGAACGTGCGGCGCACCAGGTGGCCGGGCCCCTTCGGCGCGATCATCCACACGTCGACGCCCTTCGGCGGGCGGATCTGCCCGAAGTGGATGTTGAACCCGTGCGCGAACGCGAGCGAGTCGCGCTCGTCGAGGTTCGGCTCGATGTCTTCGCGGTAGACGCGCGCCTGATCGGTGTCGGGCAGGAGCACCATGATCACGTCGGCTTCCTTGCACGCCTGCGCAGTGGTGACGACACGCAGGCCGGCCTCTTCGGCCTTCGCCCACGACGACGATCCGTCGCGCAGGCCGACGCGCACGTCGACACCCGAGTCCTGCAGGTTCAGCGCGTGCGCGTGCCCCTGCGAGCCGTAACCGAGCACCGCGATCTTGCGCCCGTCGAGCAGCGCGAGGTCGGCGTCAGCGTCGTAGTAGATGGTTGCAGGCATTGCTCTCTCCTGTGTCTCAGGCCAGTGTCTGGGCCGGTCGCGATCGTACGGCACGGAGCTTGGCGGGTTGGCGGGCGAGTTTGGGCAGCGCGATACGGCCGGTGCGCTGGAGCTCGACGATGCCGAACGGCGTGAGCAGGTCGGTCATCGCGTCGAGCTTGTCGGGTGTGCCCGCTACCTGGATAGTCATCGCGTCGTGCCCGACGTCGTCGATCCTCGCCTGGAAGATCGACGCGAGCTCGGTGATCTGCGACCGCGCCTCGGGCGTTGCCTTCACCGTCACCAGCATGAGCTCACGCTCGACCGCCTGATCGGGCGCGAGCTCGGCGATCTTGATCACGGGGATCAGCTTGTTCAGCTGCTTGGTGATCTGCTCGAGCGGTGCCGACTCGGCGTCGACCACGATCGTCATCCGACTGAAGCGCTCGTCCTCGGTGGGGCTCACCGCGAGCGACACGATATTGAAGCCGCGCCGCGCGAACAGGCCGGAGACCCGCGAGAGCACTCCGAACTTGTTCTCGACGAGCACGCTGAGGATGTGATGCTGACCTTCACTCATGGTCGACTCCGCTCCGTCGTCCCGCTCGTCCGAGCACTCCTCCGCTGCGTCTCCGTATTCATGCTTATCGAGCTCCGTAGGTGTCGTGTGCGGGGTCGAGGATGATGTCGTCGTTCGACATGCCGGCCTGGACCATGGGGTACACCTTCTCCCGGTAGTCGGTACGGAAGTCGATCACCACCGGCCGGTCGTCGATCTCGTTCGCCTTCTCGATCGTGGGCACCACGTCGTCGGGCGTGTCCACGCGAAAGCCGGCACACCCCATCGCCTCGGCCCACATCACGTAGTCGGGCAGGTCGGGCGACAGGTACACCTCGCTGTAACGCTCCTCGTAGAAGAGCTCCTGCCACTGGCGCACCATGCCGAGGTACGCGTTGTTGAGGATGGCAACCTTCACCGGAATGCGCTCCGCGCTCGCGGTGACGAGCTCCTGCGCCGTCATCTGGAAGCAGCCGTCGCCGTCGACCGCCCACACCATGCGCTCGGGCTTGCCGACCTTGGCGCCGATCGCGGCCGGCACCGCGAACCCCATCGTGCCGAGCCCGCCCGAGTTGATGTAGGTGTACGGGTAGTTGAACGTCCAGCGCTGGCTGGTCCACATCTGGTGCTGGCCCACGCCGGCGACCACGATCGTGTCGTCGGGCGTGTTGTCGCGGAGCATGTCGACGCAGTACTGCGGCTTCAGCGGACCATCTTCCAACTGCTCGTAGCGCAACGGGTAGCGCTCCTGCCACTCGCGCAGTTGCCGGTGCCACGTTTCGAGCGACGGCCACTCGCGCTTGTTGCGCTCGGCCTTCACCGCCTTCACGAGCTCCTCGATCACGAGGCGGCAGTCGCCGACGATGGGCACGTCGGGGCGGCGCACCTTGCCGAGCTCAGCGGGGTCGATGTCGACGTGGATGATCTTGGCATCGGGCGCGAAGGTGCTCACCTTGCCGGTGACCCGGTCGTCGAAGCGCGACCCGAGCGCGATCAGCAGGTCGGCTTTCTGCATCGACGTGACCGCGGTGTAGTTCCCGTGCATGCCCGGCATGCCGAGGCACAGCTCGTGGTCGTCGGGGAACGAGCCGCGCGCCATCAGCGTGGTGACCACCGGGAACCTGGTGAGTTCGACCAGCTCCTTCAGCGCCTCCGCCGCGCGCGCCTTGAGGATCCCGCCACCGGCGTAGATCACCGGCCGCTCCGACTCACCCATGAGGCGCGCGGCGTCCTTGATCTGCTTCGGGTGCCCCTTCATGTTCGGCTTGTAACCGGGAAGGTCGACGGCGTCGGGCCAGTGCCAGTCCATCATCTGGTTGGACACGTCCTTCGGCATGTCGACGAGCACGGGGCCCGGGCGTCCGGTCGTCGCCACGTGGAACGCCTCGCGGATCACGCGCGGCACGTCGTTCGCATCGGTGATCAACCAATTGTGCTTCGTGACCGGCATCGTGATGCCCACGGTGTCGCACTCCTGGAACGCGTCGGTGCCGATCACCGAGTACGCCACCTGGCCGGTGATCACGACGATCGGGATGCTGTCCATGTACGCGTCGCAAAGCGGCGTCACGATGTTCGTGGCTGCGGGGCCGCTCGTGACCATGGCCACGCCGGGCCGCCCGGTCGCGTGGGCGTAGCCCTCGGCCATGTGGCCCGCGCCCTGCTCGTGGCGCACGAGGATGTGGCGGATCGACGAGTCGATGAGAGGGTCGTAGACCGGGAGGATGGCGCCACCCGGGAGGCCGAACATGACCTCCGTGCCTTCCATCTCGAGGCTCTTGATGAGGGCCTGGGCTCCGGTGAGTTGCATCGCGTTCTCCGCTGGTCGGTGGGACGGGCTGTTCGAGGGCACAAAAAACCCCTCGCCGGGCGAGGGGTAAGGGCGCACGGGCGCGAAGGCGCTCCGAGCGCTACATAACTACGAGGATGCCGGTGAGCACGGTCATTGGCCGACCATTGTGGCGCATTCTGTGCTTCGGCGCAAGTCGCCCGGGATGGCTAGAGCTGATGGACCGGGCACGAGTAGGTGGTGCGGCCGCCGATCGTGCGACGGAGCAGCGACGCGCCGTCCTTCGGGCAGTGCGCGCCCGGCTCCCGCTGTGACGTGAGGTCGCCCGTATGCGAGCCACCGCGGCGGCCCAGGATCCGGAGCGTCTCGCGAATCGCTCGGTGTAGACGCCGGGTGTCGTCGCCATCGAGCGTGTCCGCGGCGCGCTCCGGATCGATGCCGGCGCGCCAGAGCACCTCGTCACACAGCAGGTTGCCGAGGCCGGCGATGCGCGACTGGTCCATGATCACGGCCTTGATCGGCGCGCGGCTGCGCGCCAGCACGCCGCGCAGGTACGGGAGCGTCACGTCGAACGCGTCGGGGCCGAGGCGATCTTCGTCGGGATCGAGCTCCACCGCGCCGAGGCGCCGCGGGTCGCGCAGGTAGAGGCTGCCGCCGTCGGCGAACGACAGGCCGAAGCGGTGCCACGCCGAGACGGCGCGGTTGCTCGCGTAGATCAGCGGGTCACCCGCCGCCTCGCCGTCGATCAACACGCGTCCGCTCATGCCGAGATGGAGGCCGAGCACGGGACCGCCGTCGGTATCGACGAGGATCAGCTTGCCCCGCCGGCGCGCGGTCGTGAGCTCCAGGCCGCGCAATGCGGCGCGCACCGCGCGAGGCGTCAATCCCCGCTTCAGGAACCATGCGTCGGGTGCGTGCACCTTCTCGATCGTGCGGTGCAGCCCTCGCACGCCGATCAGCTTGCGTGCGGACTCGACTTCCAGGATCTCGGGCACCTGAACCCTTTGTCGCGCTCACTCGGCGGCGGGGTACCCGCCGCCGCCCTACGGGTCGTTCGCCGCTCCGGCGAGCTTGCTCGCTTCGCTCGCTCGCCGCGCGCCGCTCAGAAGTTTGTGATCGCGCCGCGCTCTGCCCCCTGCGCCAGCTTTGCGTACTTCGCCAGGAACCCACTCGTGTAGCGCGGTTCCATCGGCTTCCATGTGCGGCGCCGACGTTCGAGCTCCGCATCGTCGACGAGGAGGTCGATGGTGTGCGCGGCCGCGTCGATCACGATGCGGTCGCCTTCGGCGACGAGCGCGATCGGCCCGCAGTCCACTGCCTCGGGTGCGACATGGCCCACACAGAAGCCGTGCGTGCCACCCGAGAAGCGGCCGTCGGTGACGAGCGCGGCATCCGCGCCGCGTCCCGCGCCCTTCATCGCGCCGGTCACCGCGAGCATCTCGCGCATCCCCGGGCCACCTTTGGGACCTTCGTAACGGATGACGACGATGTCGCCCGGGTCGATCTTGCCCGCAAGGATCGCTTCCATCGCGAACTCCTCGCCGTCGAAGACACGCGCGATCCCCTCGAAGCGTGGGTTGTTGTCCATACCCGCGATCTTCACGACGCCACCGTTCGGTGCGAGTGAACCGCGCAACACCGCGATGCCACCCTGCGCGTGGATCGAATCGGTGAGTGGGTGGACGACCTCGCCGTCGGGCTCGGGCGGATCGAGATCGGCCAGGTTCTCGGCCATCGTCTTGCCCGAGACCGTGAGGCAGTCGCCGTGGAGCAGGCCGTGGTCGAGCAGCTCACGCAAGACAACCTCCACGCCGCCGACGCGGTCGAGGTCGGTCATGTGGTACTTCCCGTGCGGCTTCATGTCGGCGATGTGCGGCACGCGCGCGCCGACTCGGTTGAAGTCGTCGAGCTCGAGCTCCACACCAGCCTCGTGCGCGATCGCGAGCAGGTGCAGTACCGCGTTGGTGGAGCCGCCCAGCGCCATCGTGACCGCGATCGCGTTCTCGAACGCTTCCTTGGTCATGATCTGGCGCGGCCGGATACCCAGCTCCAGGAGGCGCACCACCGCCTGACCCGACCGGTAGGCGAAGTCGTCACGACGGCGGTCGACCGCCGGAGCCGTCGAACTGCCGGGCAGCGACATGCCGATGGCTTCGGCGATCGCGGCCATCGTGTTCGCCGTGAACATCCCGGCGCACGAGCCTTCCGTGGGGCACGCGCGCCGTTCGATCTCACCGAGCTCGTTTTCGGTGATGGTGCCCGCCGCGCACGCCCCCACCGCCTCGAACACGCTCACGACGTCGAGCGTCTGGTCCTTGTAGTGGCCGGGCAGGATCGAACCGCCGTAGAGGAACACCGACGACACGTTGGTACGCGCCGCGGCCATGAGCATGCCGGGCAGGCTCTTGTCGCAGCCCGCCAAGGTGACGAGCGCGTCGAGCCGCTCGGAGTGCACCATGCACTCGACGGAGTCCGTGATGATCTCGCGGCTCACGAGCGAACCACGCATCCCTTCGTGGCCCATCGAGATGCCGTCGCTCACCGCGATGGTCACGAACTCCATCGGGAAGCCGCCCGAGGCCCGGACGCCGTCCTTGGCGCGCTTCGCCAACCGGTCGAGCGGCATGTTGCACGGCGTGACCTCGTTCCAGCTCGACGCCACGCCCACCTGGGCCTTGCCCCAGTCGTCGTCGGTCATGCCGACCGCTCGCAGCATCGCCCGCGCGCCGGCGCGCACCATACCGTCGGTGACCTCGAAACTGTGCGGTTTCATCTGGTCTGCCATATGGAAGGAGCGTACCCTCGTGCTATGAGCGTTCTCGTTGCCACTTCCGACGGATACCACATCTTCACGTCGTCGGGGAAGCACCTCACCGCGCTGGAGGGCCGCTCGCTCGGCACGCTCGCGCCCGGTCCGGGCCACACGTGGCTCGCGATCGTCGACCGCCGCGAGGTGTGGCAGCACGCAGCCGACGGAAGGTGGAGCCCACTCGCAACCTCCGACGTCGACCTGTCGTCGTTGGTCACGGTCGCAGGTGTGGTGTTCGCGGGTACCTACGACGCTCGGCTCCTGCGTCTCGACGGCGGGCATCTCCTGCCGGTCGAGAGCTTTGATCACATCGCCAATCGTGACGAGTGGCACCAAGTCGGTCCCGCGCTCAACGTGCGGTCGATGTCAGCAACATGCGACGAGCAGGTGTTCCTCGCCAACGTGCACGTCGGTGGCATCCAGCGGTCCACCGATCTCGGCGAGTCGTGGGAGCCGACGCTTCCCGTCGACCACGACGTGCACGAAGTACGCGCGCACCCGACCCTGCCGAATGTCGCCATGGCCGCGGCTGCCGTCGGGCTGTGTGTGAGCGACGACGCCGGTGCCACCTGGTCGGTGGTCGTCGACGGGCTCCCCACCACGTACGCGCGGGCCGTCGCCTTCATCGACGACGACGTGCTGGTGAGCATCTCCGACGGGCCCCGTGCCACTCGTTCGGCGATCTACCGACGCCCCCTCTCCGGTGGCCCGCTCGAGCGGATCAACGAGGGGCTCGGCGATCGACTCCAGGGCAATGTCGACACCTGCTGCCTCGCTGTGGGCAAGGGCCACGCGGCGCTCGCCGACGCCGCCGGAAGCGTGTGGGTGTCCGAGACGGGGATCGAAGGCTGGGAACTCGTCGCGGACGGTCTGCCTGCCGTTTCCGGCGTGGCCGTGGCCTGATCCGGGTACTCCGGTCAGGTGAGGGCAACCCAAGTACGCTTCCCCGCCGTGACCACCAAGCCGTTCGGCATCGGACTCGTCGACGGTCCGGGAGTTATGCCCCGCACGTTCGCGTGGAGCGGTGAGCCGACCGGCGACCGGATGCAGTGGTTCGCCGACGGCCTGCGCACGGCCATGCTCGACCAGGGCTACACCGAGGTCGCGCAGGCCGGGCCCGAGGTGGCGGTCGTGCTCCACTTCCTCGACCCCGACGCGGCACGCCCCTACCGGCGCAAGAACGCGCCCACGTTCGTGGTCGCGCTGGCCGAACTGCCTGCTCCGCCCAACGACATCCTGCGCACGGGCTACCCGCTGCTCGTGCGCGGGTTGGCGAATCTCTGCGTGATGGTGAGCCCCGACCCTGAGGGTTCCATCGCGCACTTCGTCACGCTCGAGCAGGGCACCTACGCCGTCGACACCGGCGCGGGTGACGACCAGTTCTTCTTCAAGACCGTGTTCTCACGCGTCGAGCCGCTCGCGACTTCGCGTCTGGTGATCGGCAACGAGTTCACACCCGACCTCCCGCCCGAGCTGTGCCAGGGCGACGACATCACTCGCCAGATCACACGCGCAGGCGAGCGTCTCGCGGCTCTGGACCTTCTGCCGGCTGCGTTCCCGATCGAGGAGATCCTGTCGCCGCGCGACCTGCGGCACGTGAAGCTGCTCTACGGCATCGGTGGGCTCAGCTACGGGAACGTGAGCGCGCGTCGGGTGGTGTCGCCCGGCGAGCCCGAGCCGCAGTACTGGATGAGCGCGAGCGGTGTCGACAAGTCGTCACTGCACGAGATCGGCCGCGACATCCTGCTCGTCACCGGTCACGACACCGACCGCGACGTGATGCTGCTGCGCGTGCCGCCGGACGTGGAGCCGCGCCGGGTGTCGGTCGACGCGATCGAGCACTGGATGATCTACCGCGAGCACCCCGACGTCGGCGCGATCCTCCATGTGCACGCGTGGATCGAGGGCACCTCGGCCACGGAGATCAACTACCCGTGCGGCACAGTGGAGCTCGCGGAGTCGGTGGCCGAGCTCGTACGCCAGGCCCCCGATCCGTCGCGCGCGGTCGTCGGCCAGCGCAACCACGGCCTCACGATCACGGGCCACAGCCTCGACGAGATCTTCGATCGGATCGACGGCAAGATCGTCCGCAAAGTCCCCATGGACTGATCGTCCCGGGCATCGCGATTCACTGCTCCGTTCACCCGACATTGTCAGGTCCAGGGTCCAATGAATCCTGCGACGCGTGGAGCCGCCGGATCCACCGAATAACGCGCTCCGGCTCGCGCCGACAGACCTCCCACGTCAGCGGCAGTATCCGCCAGTCGACCGACACGAATTCGGCGAAGCGCTCGCGGTCCTTTCCCCACGCGGTGCGACCACCATGGTGCTCGAAGCCCTCGCACTCGATTCCGAGCTCGAGCTCGGGCCAGGCGAAATCGAGGCGGTAGCGACCGCCCGGCAACGCGACCCAGTGCTGACGCTTCGGGAGTGGCACGCCGCTCCGGCAGATGATCGGCCAGGCGAGCGTCTCGAGCGCCGACTCGAGTGGCCGGCCATCGCCACGGGCGTCGAGCAACGCTTCGAGCCGACCGGCGCCTGGTCGTCCCGACGTGCGAAGCGCGCCGAGGCGAGCAAGCAAACGGTCGGCTGAGACGAGCTTCCGGCGGATCAGGTCTTCGGTGAGCGCGAGGAGTCGGTGATCCTCGAGCCGACCGGCGACATCGATCAACGTGCGGGTCGGCGTCGTGATCGCGATCGGACCCAGCATCGTCCGGTCGGCCCGGTCGAGCCGGGTGCCTCGGTGTACGACGACAGAGTTGGACCGCAGCCGACGGCCCGACGGCACCCAGAGCTCCATCTTGCGGGCGCGCACTCCCTCGAAGTCCCAGAGCACGCCCGCCGCGCTGTGCGACACGAGCACGCCGTCGCCGGCCCAGAGCACCGCCGTCATCGCCGACTGTTCCCGCGAATGAGTGGCACCGCCGATTCGGTACACGCGCAGCATCGGCGTGTCCCAACGACCGGTCGCCAGCCGATGCTCGATCTGCGCTCGCGTTCCCTTGAGCGTCAACACCTGCGCTCTCGAGAACACTCCGAACTGCTTGCGCGCAAGCTCGGCGAGTTCCTTGTCGAGTTCACTGCTCCGTGCGCCCGGCATTGTCGGGTCCATGGAGCAATGAAATCGCGGGGGTGTGTCAGCTACGGGTCCAGACGCTCCTGGATCAAGCGTTTCAGTAGCTGCGGGTTGCCCTGTCCTCGGGTCGCACGCATCGCCAGACCCATGAGGGCATTCAACTTCTTGTCGCGCTCAGGGCCGTCGGCGGCTCGGTACTCGTCGACCAGCGCCGGATTCTCGGCCAACACCGTGTCAACCACGGCACGGAGCTCGCCAACGTCACTGACCTGCGCCAGCCCGCGCTCTGCGACCACCTGCTTCGGGCGCTTGGGCTCGCGCAGGCATTCACCCAGCACATCCTTGGCTTGGTTCCGCGACAGCGTGGCGTCGGCGACGAGACCGACGAGCTCGGCGAGCCCGTCGGGTGCGAGCGGGAGGACCTCCGGCGAGAGGCCGGTCTCGTTGAGGTAGGCGAGCACGTCGCCGACGCACCAGTTGACGACATCCTTGGCAGTGCCCGCGTGGAGCGCGACCTCCGCCGCCTCGGCGTAGTCGGCGAGCCCCGGCGTGGCGACCAGGATGCGCGCGTCCAACTCGGTGATCCCCCACGCGGTGGCGAGCCGCGCCCGACGCGCTGCCGGCAGCTCGGGCATCGACGATCGGACACGCTCGCGCATCTCGTCGGTCGGCGCGACCGGGACGAGGTCGGGCTCCGGGAAGTACCGGTAGTCGGACGAGCCTTCCTTCGTGCGCATCGAGTGCGTGCGGCCGTCGGCTTCGTCCCAGTGGCGCGTCTCCTGTACGACGCGCTCACCTGTGCCGAGCACCGCGATCTGGCGCTCGACCTCGTGGTCGATCGCGCGGCCGAGCGAGCGCAGCGAGTTCATGTTCTTGACCTCGACCTTGACGCCGAGCTCGGAACTGCCCCGCGGCCGCACCGACACGTTGGCGTCGACGCGCATCGATCCCTCTTCGAACTTCACGTCGGACGCGCCGATCGCCTGCAGCACCGCTCGCAGCTCCGACACGTACGCACGGGCCTGCTCCGCGCTGCGGATGTCGGGCCGGCTCACGATCTCCATGAGCGGCACGCCGGCGCGGTTGTAGTCGACGAGCGAGTAGTTCGCCTCGTGGATGCGGCCACCGCCACCGACGTGGATGGTCTTGCCGGTGTCTTCCTCGAGGTGCGCGCGCTCGATGCCGATGCGCGCGCCGTCGATCTCGATCCACCCGTCGATGGTGATCGGTTCCGCGTACTGCGAGATCTGGTAGTCCTTGGGCATGTCGGGATAGAAGTAGTTCTTGCGTGCAAAGATCGAGTGCGCGGGTACGCGCAGGTGCACGGCCTCGGCGAAGCGCAACACGAGCTCGACGGCCTGCGCGTTCAGCACCGGCAAGGAACCCGGGAGCCCGAGACACACCGGACAGACATGCGTGTTCGGCTCGGCGCCGAATTCGTTCGCGCAACCACAGAACATCTTCGTGGCGGTAGCCAGCTCGACGTGCACCTCGAGCCCCATGACCGGCTCGTAGTCGGTGACGACGCCAGTGGTTGTGTCGGTGCTCACGCCACGCTCGCTTCGAGCACGCGTGCGGTGCGGAACATCACGGGTTCACCGAGCGCGGGTGCGAGTACCTGAACGCCAATTGGCAACCCGCCAACGCCTGAGCCGTACGGCACGCTCATTCCGGGATGGCCGGCGAGGTTGGTGGGAATGGTGCAGATATCGGAGAGGTACATCGCCAGCGGGTCGGCCGTCTTCGCGCCGATCTCGAATGCCACGGTGGGCGACGTGGGCGAGAGCAGCACGTCGAAGTGTTCGTAGGCGCGGGCGAAGTCACGGATGATCAGCGTACGAACGCGCTGAGCCTGGCCGTAGTACGCGTCGTAGTAGCCGGCCGACAGCGCGTACGTACCGAGCATGATGCGGCGCTTCACCTCGGTGCCGAAGCCTGCGTCGCGAGTGCGCGCGTTCATGGTGGCGACGTCGTCACCGTCGACGCGCAGCCCGTAGCGAACGCCGTCGTACCGCGCGAGGTTCGACGACGCCTCCGCGGGCGCGATCAGGTAGTACGCCGACAGGCCGAACACCGCGCTCGGCACGCTCACGCGGTCGACGGTGGCACCTGCCTTCTCGAGCGCCAGTGCCGCCTGCTCCACCGCCGCGACGATTTCGGGCTGGATCCCCTCTGCATCGGTGAGCTCCTCGACGATCCCGACGCTCAAGCCCTCGACACCGTGCTCCACGACGGGCAGGACCGCCTCGCGCGCGTCCGGGATCGACGTGGAGTCGGCCGGGTCGTGACCGGCGATCACGTCGAGGAGCAGCGCCGCGTCGGCGACGGTGGTGGCGAACGGACCGATCTGGTCGAGCGAGCTCGCGAACGCCACGAGCCCGTACCGCGACACCGAGCCGTAGGTGGGCTTCACACCGACGACGCCGCAAAGCGCGGCGGGCTGGCGGATCGAACCACCGGTGTCGGAGCCGAGGCCGAGCGGCGCGTACCCCGCGGCGACCGCGGCGGCCGAGCCTCCGCTCGAGCCACCCGGCACGCGCGACAGATCGTGCGGGTTCCGGGTGGGCCCGAACGCCGAGTTCTCCGTAGACGATCCCATCGCGAACTCGTCGAGGTTGGTCTTCGCGATCGGGATCGCGCCCGCGCCGAGCACGCGCTCGACGACGGTCGCGGTATACGGCGGGCACCAGCCCTCCAGAATGCGCGACGAGCAGGTGGTGGGTACGCCGCGCGTGCAGAGGTTGTCTTTCAACACGATGGGGACACCCGCAAGTGGTCCCGGATCGTCGCCGCGTGCGATCGCGCCATCGATCGCCGCCGCAGCCGCTCGCGCCGAGTCGCCGGTGACGAGGTTGCAGGCATGGAGCTCCGGCTCCTGCGCGGCCACGACCGCCAGGTGCTCCTCCACGATGTCGACGGCAAGCCGATCGCCCGCGCGCACCGCGCCGGCGAGCTCGAGCGCTCGCGTCATGGCGCGTCGAGGATGCGGGGGACGCGGAACCGTTCGTCTTCGGTGGCAGGCGCCATCGCGAGCACCTCGTCGCGGTCGAGGCTCGTGTGCGGCTCGTCGGAGCGCAGGACGTTGACGAGCGGCAACGGGTGCGCAGTGGGTGGCACGTCGTGGGTGTCGAGCCCTGCCACCTGCTGGGCGTGCTCGAGGATCACCCCGAGCTCGCGGGTGAACTGCTCGATCTCGTCGTCGTCGAGCGCGAGACGAGCGAGTCGCGCGACGTGCTCGACGTCGGCGCGTGTGAGCTGAGCCATTGGACGAGTCTAGGGATCGCTACCATGCCGCCGTGCCTGCATACCCCTTCCTGTCCGACGAGTGGCTGGCCGAAGTGCGACGCATCGTCGACGAGCAGAACATCGAAGTGCCCGCGGGCACGAACATCACGATGAACCTCCTGGTGACCGGCACGCCATTCCCTGAAGACCGTCGCCTGCACATCGCGATGCAGGAGGGCACTGCGGATTGGAGCGGCGGTCACGCGGACGGCGCCGACCTCACGCTCACGACCGATTACGTGACCGCTCGGGACATCCTCATGTCGGGCGATCCGCAGGCGGCGCTCCAGGCGTTCATGGAGGGCAAGGTGAAGATCCAGGGTGACCTCACGAAGCTCATGGCCGCGCAGGCCACGGGCGCCGCCCCCGGTGGACCCGGCCTCGCGAGCAGGCTCACCCAAATCACGGAATAGGGATCAGGGAGTGACGGCCGGGTCGACCACCAGGAACCGCGCCGGCTCGAGTGGCCCCGCCGCCGCGATCGGCACCCGTGGCCCGGGACGCCCGACCGAGCGCCCGTAGCCGTTCCCAGGACCACGTGGACCGGGCCTGGCCGTCGCACCACGAGATGGTCGCCGCATCCGCTTCCTCCCGTTCGCGGAGAGCCGCCGCTCACCGTCCCACCGTGAAGACGCAGAAACACGTCGCGTGTCACACGCGCGCCGAGAAAGTTTCAGAAGACCAGCGTGACCTTCGTGCCCTTCTTGACGCTCTGGTTGGCGGCGGGAGTCTGGTCACGGACGAGGCGGCCGGGAAGGTAGCCCACCGTGTCGACGTCGAGCCCGAGCGCCACGAGCTGCGCCTGGGCCGCCTCGAGCGTCCTGGTCTTCAGGTCCGGGACAGTGATGAGCTCTTGGCCCTTGCTCACCACGATCTGCACCGACGATCCGCGAGCGGCAAGCGTTCCCACCGGCGGGTTGGTACCGATGACCTTGTCGACGGGGACGGTGTCGCTGAAGTCGTCGCCACGGGTCACCGTGAAGCCCTTCGCGGTGAGCGCCTGCCCGGCTTGGTCATAGCTCTGGTTCGACACGTCGACGACCTGCACGGGCGCGGGACCATTGCTGACGAGCAACGTGATCGCGGAGTCGCGCAGGGCTGTACCACCGATCGGCGGATCGGTGTCGATGACACTGTTGTACGGAACGGTCTCGTCGTACTGCGGTTTCGCCGTGACGACGAAGCCATCTTGCTCGAGCCGCGCCTGCGCCTCGTCGGGCGAAAGCTCCCGCACGTCGGGAATCGGTACCCGGGGTGGTCCGCGCGAAACGACGAGCTGCACTTTGCTGCCGTCGCTCGCGAACGAACCGCTCGCCGGGCGTTGCGCAATGACCACTCCCGCAGGGTCGTCGGCTTTCCGTTCGACGATCGTGAAGAGGAGGCCTTCGGTCGCGATGCGGTTCGTCGCGTCGTCCTTGCTCAAGCCCACGACCGACGGCACCGCGACCGTGCCACCACCCGTGGTGACGATCGCGACACCGGCCGCCACGAGTGCGGCGATCACCACGAACGCGACGACCAGCGGCACGAGCCGCCGCGAACCTGGCGCGCGCGTGGCGTGGAGCGACACGGGGACGGGTTCGTCCGGGGCGTCGTGGGGCGCGTCCTGGTCGAACAGCCGCGTCGAGACACCGATCTGCGTGGGATCGACGACGCCGCTGTCGGCGCCGAGCCCGGGGAGCGCGAGCGGCTGTGCGCGCGGGAACGCACGCGCAGCATCGGCGAGCGCCGCGCCCATGGTGGCCGCATCGGGGTAGCGCTCGGCCGGATCCGGACGGCCGGCGCGTTCGACGACAGCCCCGAGGCGGCCGAGCTCCGCCGGCGCGAGCAGCGGTGTGTGCTGGCGCGCCGCGAGCGTGCCGATCGCGGTGTCGGCCATCGCGGGCACGGTGCCCGTGACGGATTCGGCGAGCACCACCGCGAGTGCGTAGAGGTCGGCGCGGCCGTCGAGCGGCGCGCCGGTGGCCTGCTCGGGCGCGGCGTACCGCGCGGTGCCGACCACCGAACCCGCGGGCTCCGTCCAACTCGCTTCGGCGAGCGCGCGCGCGAGACCGAAGTCGGCGACGCGGAGGATGCCGTGCTCGTCGAACAGGAGGTTGGCAGGTTTGATGTCGCGGTGGACGATCCCGCGCACGTGCGCGTACTCGAGCGCGGCCGTGACCTGCCGCCCGACGTGGATGGCCTGCGCGGGAGTGAGCCGTTCGCCGGTGTCGAGCAGGCCGCGGAGGCTTCCGCCCCTCAAGAGCTCGAGCACCATGAACGGCAGGTCGTCGTCGCCCCAGTCGTAGACGGCCATCACGTTCGGGTGGTTGAGCGAGGCCGCCACCTGCGCTTCGCTGCGGAACCGCCGCAGGAAGCCGGCGTCGTCCGCGAGGGCGAGGTGGAGCACCTTCACCGCGACCCGGCGCCGGAGCCGAACGTCGTCGGCCACGTAGACGCGACCGCTCGCGCCCGCGCCTATCGGCGTGAGCAGGCGGTATCGGCCGGCGAGGACTCGGCCGGTGAGATCGGCGACGCCACTGATCGCCATTCGGTCCAACGTACCGGCCACCACGACGCTGAACGTGGCACCCCCGAGCGTTACCCTCGGCGAATGGCCGACGCGAAGCGCGCGCGTGTGTTCGAGCACCCGGGCCGCGTCGCAGTGATCGTGATCGCGCTGATCGTGGTCCTCAACCTCGGCTACTTCTTGCTGCGCGACACCGACACGAGCACCGGAGGCACCCGTCCCGAGCTTCCGTCCACGATCGAGGCGATCGGCCCCGAACGCGGCGAGCTCACCGGATTGATCGACGACGTCGAGGTAGATCTCCAGGACCAGTACACCGGGGTCCTGGAAATCGACGGCAAGGAGATCCCGGAGGACCAGCTCGACCGCATCGAGCAGCTCGGGGTGATCGCGTTCCGTCCCGGTCCGGGGAAGGAGCTCACCCGTTTCAACACCGGCGACAACTTCGCCGTCGTGCACTACTGGCTGAGGACCGACCCGCGCCCGGCCGAGCCGTTCACCTTCTCCTGGCGCTTCCGCGCCGCTGCGTAGGTCGGGTCAGCTCACCTGCAGCACCGCCGCGCCCCGCACGCGGTCCGACGCGATCGCCGCGAGCGCGCGGTTCGCATCCTCGAGTGCGTAGGTCTCGTACGCGACGCGGATTTCCGCCTCGGCGGCGATCGCCATGAACTCCTGCGCGTCGCGCCGCGTCATGTTCGCGACCGAGCGGAGGCTTCGCTCGCGCCAGAGCAGCGAGTAGTCGAATGCGGGGATCGTGCTCATGTGGATACCGGCGAGGCTCACGGTCCCGCCAGGGCGCACGAGTTGCAGCGCAACCGGTACGAGCTCGCCCGCGGGCGCGAAGATCACGGCGCGGTCACACGTTTCGGGCGGCAGCTCCGCCGCGTCCCCGACCCACGATGCGCCCATCTCACGCGCGAGCTCGCGATGACGCTCCCCGCGCGTGAGAACGACCGCGTCACAACCCCAATGGTGCAACACCTGGATCGCGAGATGCGCCGACGCACCGAATCCCATCAACGCGACGCGTTCTCCCGGCCGCACCTCCGCGCGCCGCAACGCGCGATAGCCGATCACGCCCGCGCAGAGCAGCGGCGCCGCTTCGAGGTCACCGAGCGCGTCGGGCAGCTGCACCGCGAAGGCCTCGGGCACCGTGAGCGCGTCGGCGTACCCACCGTCGACGGTCCATCCGGTGAATTCGGCGTGCTCGCACAGGTTCTCCTCGCCCCGCCGGCAGTACTCGCAGACGCCGCAGGTGCGGTGCAGCCACGGCACGCCGACACGATCACCCAGGTGCAGCAGCTCACAGCCGTCGCCGAGCGCGTCGACCCTCCCGACGACCTGATGCCCGGGAACCACGGGAAGGTGTGGAAGGTCGAGGTCCCCCTCGACGATGTGGAGGTCGGTGCGGCAGCACGCGCAGACCGTGACCCGCACCCGCGCCTCGCCGGGACCCGGCTCCGGAACCTCGCGCTCGACGAGTTCGAGCGGTCGCGACGCGATCGGAGCCGAACGACGCAGCTCGAGCGCGCGCATCACCGCCCGAACTTACACTCGCGCCGTGGTCGACCTGCCTACCGGCACCGTCACGTTTCTCTTCACCGACCTCGAGGGTTCGACGCGCCTCTGGGAGGAACATCCCGAGGCGATGAAGGACGCGCTTGCGCGTCACGACGCGATCCTCGACCATGCGGTGGACACCCACGACGGGCATGTCGTGAAGCGCACCGGCGACGGCGTGCACGCGGTCTTCGCAACCGCGGACAGCGGCGTGCGTGCGGCAACCGACGCGCAACGTGCGCTCGCCGGGGAGGAGTGGGGACAAACCGGTCCACTCCGTATTCGGATGGGTCTGCACAGCGGCGCCGCGCAGCTCCGCGACGGCGACTACTTCGGATCGGTCACCAACCGGGCCGCGCGTCTCATGGCCGTCGCACACGGCGGTCAGGTCGTGGTGTCGCACACCACGGCGGAACTCGCGGGCGACGCGCTCGTCGACATGACGTTCCTCGACCTCGGTGAGCACCGCCTCCGCGACCTCGAACGACCCGAACGCGTGCTGCAGGTCTGCCACGAGGATCTCGAACGCGAGTTCGCGCCGTTACGATCGCTCGACGCGTTCCCGAGCAACCTACCGCTCCAGACCACCGGCTTCGTCGGGCGCGAGCGCGAGGTCGCCGACGTCGCGAGCGCGCTCGCCAACGCTCGGGTCGTGACGCTCACCGGAGTCGGCGGCGTGGGGAAGACGCGGCTCGCGACGCAGGTCGCAGCCGACGTGCTCCCGCGCTACCGCGACGGCGCGTGGCTGTGCGAGCTCGCGTCCGTCGCGGAGCCGGAGGTAATTCCCGAAGCGCTCGCCGCCGGGCTCGGCGTCCAGCCCCGCATGGGTCAGACCCTCGACGAGACCGTGCTCGACTTCCTGCGCTCGAAGGAGCTGCTGCTGGTCCTCGACAACTGCGAGCACCTGCTGGATTCGGTCGCGCTGCTCGTCGATCGCGTCGTGCACACGGCCGCACGAGTCACGGTGCTCGCGACGAGTCGGGAGGGTCTCGCGCTGTCCGGCGAGCGCATGATCGCGCTGCCGTCGCTCGGCCTCACCGATGACGCCGTCACGCTGTTCGCCGAGCGTGCAGCAGAGGCGCGGGCGGACTTCGCGCTCACGACCGAGAACGAAACCGCCGTCGCGCAGATCTGCGCGCGCCTCGACGGAATACCGCTCGCCATCGAACTCGCCGCGGCCAGGGTCCAGGCGATGACCCCGGCCGAGATCGCGGCGCGCCTCGACGACCAGTTCCGCCTGCTTTCGAGTGGGCGCCGCACCGCGGTGGAACGGCACCAGACGCTTCGGCGCGCCATCGACTGGTCGTACGAGCTGCTCACCAACGTCGAGCGTCGCGTGTTACAGCGTCTTTCCGTCTTCGCGGGCGGGTGCACACTCGACGCGGTTGAAGCCGTCGTGACGGGCGATGACATCGACGCGCTGGACGCGCTCGATCATCTCGCCGCCCTTGTGCGTCGGTCGCTGGTCGTGGCCGACCAAGTCGGAGAGCAGACCCGGTACCGACTCCTCGAGACGATCCGGCAGTACGCGCAGGACAGGCTCGAAGAATCGGGCGAGACTGACATCGTCGGACGGCGACATGCCGGGCACTACACCGCGCTGGCCGAGGAGGCCGGGCCGCACCTCAGAGCGGCCGACCAACTCGCATCGATCGCGCGGCTCTCGCCGGAACTCGACAACCTGCGCACCGCGCTCTCGTGGGCCCTCGACCACGATGAACTCGACCTCGCGCTACCGCTCATCCTCGCGGTCTGCGTGAACGGGATCGACGTCGGTTATCTCGCGCTCGCGTGGGCCGAGCTGGCAGCAGTCGCGCCGGGCGTCGACGAGCATCCACTCGGGCCGGCGCTGCTCGCGCAGGCGGCGTGGAGCGCGGTCATGGGGGGGGGGGGGGGGGGGG